>SHLQ01000284.1 GCA_004282895.1 Acidimicrobiales bacterium | reverse complement strand
GGCTCGACCTCACGCCCAAGGAGTTCGCTCTCCTTCGGTACTTCATGACCCACGCTGGGAACGTGCTGAGCCAGGAGCACCTGCTCGAACATGTCTGGGACGAGAACGCGGATCCGTTCACGAACACGGTGCGCGTAACCGTAGGGACATTGCGCCGGAAGCTGAGTGGGGATGCCAGCGCTCCGTTGATCGAGACCGTGATCGGATCCGGCTACCGACTGATCGATCACGAGGCCGCGTGAAGATCCCGCGCCTGCCGGAACCCGGCTCCACGACCGGCGACTTCAGCCCGCCAGAGGTCGAGGCGGCCCGACAAGGCCCGGTGCGCCGGCCGATGTCGGTCGGTGCAAACACCGACCGGTTCCTTCCCTCATGGGTTGGATCGGTTCGTTTTCGCCTGGCCCTCCTGTACTCCGTGTTGCTGTTCGGCCTCGCTGCGATCCTGCTCGGCGGGTTGTACTGGGGGCTCGCCCGAGAGCTCAGCCAGACCGTGCTCTACGACGGCTCCGTCGATGCCCTCTTTCGCGGCGCGGGTGATGACCAGATGTTCGAAAAGCTCGAAGTCTTCGAAGCGGAGGTCGACCGGCAGGCGCTCGCCGACCTGCGTCGGTATTCCTTCTCCGCCCTCATCCTGCTCTTCATCGCGAGTCTTGGTGTCGGCTGGTACGTGGCGGGGCTGGTCCTTCGGCCGCTTGAACGGGTCATCGCCGTGGCTCGGTCCATCAGTGCGACGGACCTGACGCGGCGGATCAACCTCACCGGTCCCGATGACGAACTTGGACAGTTGGCCGACACGTTCGACGACATGTTGGATCGGCTCGATCTGGCCTTCACCGCTCAAACCCGGTTTATTCATGAGGCCTCCCACGAGCTGCGAAACCCGCTCGCGGTGATTCGAACGAACCTCGATGTCGCGCTCGCCGACCCCGACGCGTCCGCCGATGATCTGCGTCGTACCGGCCACGTTGTGAGTCGTGCGTCCGAACGTATGACGACCCTCGTTGACGAGCTGTTGGATCATGCCCGGCAGGAGACGCGTGCCAAACAGGTCGAGATCGTGGATGTTGCCGCGGTCGTGCGGGGCACCGGCGAGGAGTTTGAAGTGCCGGCTACGGCCGACGGTGTTCGGTTGGTGATCGACACCGAGGACGACCTGTTCATCGAGGGCGATCCCGTGTCTCTTCGCCGAGCGCTCGCCAATCTCGTCGCCAACGCCATTCGGCTTGCACCCGAGGACACGACAATTTCCCTGCGGGCCGGTCGGATCGAAGACTGGGTGTGGATGGGAGTCCAGGATCAGGGCCCGGGTATCGCCCCAGGGGACCAACAGCGGGTCTTTCGACGGTTCTGGCGAGGCGACGACACCAAAGTGCCCCGCAAGGATGGTCGAAGCGGACTGGGTCTCGCGATCGTGAAACAAATCGCCGAGACCCACGGGGGAACGGTCAGAGTCGAGAGTGAGCTTGGCCAGGGAGCAACCTTCGTCGTTTGGCTCCCTGGTGCGGCCGTGTCTGGCCCGCACGTTGCCGTTGAGGACGTCGAATGGCCGGTGGCCCAGGAGGCGAGCCCAGACGCCGAACTCCTTACAGGCCCTTTACACGCGGCTGACTAGTTTCACTTCTGCGCCCCGCACGGCTGGGATCTCTCCCCTCCGCCCAGCCGCCGTGGGGTAGTGGGACTAGGTGCCCGGGAGATCGTCCGTCCCTCCCGGGCACCAGCTCACAACCGGGCGATCATCGGCGTCAATGAGGTGCACGCTCTCTAGGCTTGAAGCGGTATGAACACCCTCCAACTGATCGTTCTGATCGTCGTGGTCGCGCTCGTCCTTCTGGGCACGGGCCTGCTGTTTCTTCGACGCCGGGGCGACTTCACCCCTCCAACCGACGCCACCACCACCGATCGAGCTGACGCGCTCGGCACCAAGACCGGTGTGGACCAGATCGATCTGGCCGACGTCGATGCCGATGGTGTGCTCATCGACCGGCCCGTCGATGAGGACCTGGTCGACGAACTGGTCGAGGAGGAAATCCCCGCGTCGTTTCGCGACCGGCTCGGCAAAGCCCGCACCGCGATGTCCGGCTACCTGTCGTCGGTATTGTCCCGCGGCGAGGTCAACGCCGAGACCTGGGAGGACCTCGAAGAAGCACTCATCCGGGCTGATGTGGGCGTCAACGCAACGATGGAGATCCTCGGCGTGGTGCGTGAACGCGCCGAAGCCGACGGCACAAAGGACCCGGCAGAGATCATCACGGGCGTGAAGGACGAACTGAAATCCCGACTCGGCGGTCAGGATATTTCGCTCGCCGAGGGTGGTGATCCGTCGGTGTGGTTGTTCGTTGGTGTGAACGGTGTTGGCAAGACGACCACGATCGGGAAGATCGCGACCCGCGAAGTGGCCGACGGCAAGTCGTTGGTGCTCGCCGCGGGCGACACCTTCCGTGCGGCCGCAGCCGAGCAATTGACGATGTGGGCCGACCGCGCCGGGGCAGCCGTCATTCGAGGCGCCGAGGGCGGTGACCCGTCGTCGGTTATCTACGACGCCGTCGAACACGCCGCCTCCGCGGGCGCCGACATTGTGCTGGCCGACACCGCCGGCCGCTTGCACACCAAGACCAACCTGATGAACGAGCTCAGCAAAGTGAGACGCGTGGCCGAAAAGGGCGCAGGCACCGTGACCGAAACCCTGCTCGTCATCGATGCCACCACGGGCCAGAACGGACTCGTACAAGCTCGAGAGTTCACCGAGGCAGCAGATCTCACGGGCGTCGTTCTGACCAAACTCGATGGTTCGGCCAAGGGCGGGATCGTCGTCGCTGTCCAGAACGAACTCGGAATTCCTGTCAAACTCGTGGGCTTGGGCGAAGGTGCCCATGATCTCATCCCGTTTGACGCCGATGAATTCGTCGACGCCCTATTCGAAACCGTCTAACCACAGCACAGGTACCGCACCACCATGTTTGACACCCTTACCGATCGCTTTGACGGAATCTTCGGCAAACTCCGCGGCAAAGGCCGCCTCAGCGCCGAGGATGTCGACGAAGCGCTGCGCGAGATCCGGTTGGCGTTGCTTGAAGCCGACGTCAACTTCGAGGTCGTCAAGAGCC
>SHLQ01000113.1 GCA_004282895.1 Acidimicrobiales bacterium | reverse complement strand
CGTCGCGTCCTGATCGGGCTGCACCCCGTATGTACTCCCCGATTCATCGACGAGCAGGTGCTCCCGACGATGGCGGTCGGTGCAGCCCGATCAGGACGCGACGTCGACGAGGTCGAGGTGTGTATGAAGCCGCTGATCGGAACGGCTCCGACGGACGCTGAACTCGCTCGGGTCGTGCGCACCGTTCGAGCACGGGTTGCCTTCTACCTGTCGACGCCGTCCTATCGCCGGACGTTTGACCTGCATGACTGGGGGGACATAGCCCGCGAGGCGTCGCAGTATTCACGCGACGGAAGGTGGGAGGAGCTCCCCGACCTCGTCTCCGATGAGATGTTGCACACGGTTGCGACGATCGGCACCCATGCCGAAATTGCGGAGCGGATCCGCGAGCGGTACCAGGGCCGCGTCGACCGTATTGAGTTCAGCATCCCCGTGAACACGCCCGATGACGCCGCCGTGCTCCGGGAGATACTGGCGGCGATCCGCCACTAACCGAACGAATCTGTGGAGTGTCGGGTGCGAATATCGCATCTCCCGCTCCACAGATCGCCCAAGGGGTTAGCGGTCTTCGATGGCCACGTCGACGATAACGACCTCGACACCTTCGAAGGTCATCTCGAGCGTGGTCGTCTCGCCGTCGACAAGCGGCTCGACCAGCTCGAGACACATCAGGTGCAGACCCATCGGCTCCAGCGTGAGAGAGTCGCCGTCGCCCAGGATGGATACCGCAGCATCAGCCGGTCGCATCTCCATGACACCGTCGGTCATCTCAGTGCTGTGAAGCTCGATTCGTCCACACGCTGGGGAGTAGTACTCCGACAGATTGGTATCGCCACCGGAATCGTTTTTGATGACGCCATAGAACGCCGCCGCTTCGGCGCCGGGGGCGGTTGGTCGCGCCCACATGTCGTCCGCGGCAATACCGTCGGCACACGACGTGAGCATCAGCAGTGCTGCGGCAACGGCGAGGACGAACCGTAGGGGGTGGATGTGGGGGGTCATTGTTTCAGTAGCTCCTTGATATCGCTGGTTAGTTCTGTGAAAGAGACGGATGGTTGCCAGACAATACGCAACGCGCCGTCGGTGCCAATAGCGAGCAGGGTAGCCGTGTGGTCGACCAGGGAGCACGACCCTCGTCGTGATCTTCGTGCGGGAATGGCCAGGACGGCAGTGCCCCGATGTTGAATCCCAAGCAGTTCCTGCAAGCGGCGGGCGACGAACAGATCGAGACGTCTATTGCCGTCGGTGTACCCGGATCGGCCACGAACGTGTACTCCCAGGATTACTCCGGCCCGTTCACCTGCGAGACGCAGTCGGCTAAGTCAGCAGACCCCCTATATAGCGGGTCTTTTGGCCCTCCGGTTCTGACAGATAAATGCCGAAACAGGAAGGGTGGAAGGTCCGACCCAGACCGCGGAATGGAACGGCGCCGAGCGATGGCGCTCGCGCCCCGTCGTAGCGTTCATACTTCGAGCTGCAGTATTCCTGACGCCAATCATTCTGGCGATTGTCGTGAGTTATTGGCTCTCGATTACGTACCCACCGGACCGACTCGGCCTGCACATCGTCATCTGGTGGATCCTGCTCGCGATCGTCGCAACAACGGTGATGATGGTCGCCGACCGCTTTGCCCGCCGATTCCTTCCGCTGGCTGCCCTCATGAAGCTCTCGCTGGTGTTTCCGGACAAGGCTCCCGATCGCTTCAAGAAGGCGTTGCGCAGCGGAACGACCAATCAGCTGGCCAAGGAACTCGCGTTCTACGAGGAGCATGGCCGGTTCCATGACTTCCACGGCCAGGCGGAGTACCTGATCGAGCTCGCTCGCCAGGTGTCCATCCATGACTCGCTCACGAGGGGCCATTCCGAGCGAGTCCGCGCCTATTCGGACATGATCGCCGAAGAGATGGGCCTGCCGGATGAAGACCGCGAGAAGCTCCATTGGGCCGCCCTGTTGCATGACGTCGGCAAGCTCGACGTCCCCTCCTCGATCCTGAACAAGGAAGGACGCCCAGACGACGACGAGTGGGAAATCCTAAAGAACCATCCCGAGGCCGGTGTTGCGTACCTCTCACCACTCGTGCCGTGGCTGGGTGAGTGGACACGCGCCGCTGACGAACATCACCTTCGGTGGGACGGGAACGGCTATCCGACATCGATTGGGAGCACGGACATCACCTTGGCCGGGCGAATCGTTGCCGTTGCTGACGCCTACGACGTGATGACCAGCACGCGCAGCTACAAGAAGGCCATGCCGGTTGACGCCGCTCGAGCAGAGATCGCCGCCTGCGCCGGCGGACAGTTCGACCCTGCGGTCGCCCGTGCGTTCCTGAACATCGGTCTGGGTCAACTCCGGTTTCGCGCTGGACCGATTGGCTGGATCGGACACACGCTGGGCCTCAACACCGCGTCCATCGGTACCGTGGCGTCTCCTGTAGCGACCGCCGTTGGAGCCTCAACGCAGGTGGTCATCGCTTCCGCGGCTGCGGTCAGCGGATTGTCCATGGCCGCGCAGCCGGTGCCAGCACCGCCGCCTGACCCCGTCCCAGCCATTGCCTACGCCGACGAAACCCCCACCACACTGCCCCCGCCTTCGACCATCGTTGTCACGACCACAACGGCTTCGCCGAGCATCGGCGGGGTCTCGACCATCGTTGCGCCACCTACTTCAGCACCCACAACAACCACAACGGTTGGGCCGACCACGACCATTGCTTCAAACACGGTTGTGGCACCAACAACGACCGTACTTCCCACCACCACGACGATTCGCCCAACAACAACGATCCGGCCGACCACCACGACCGCCCGACCCACCACCACGACCGTCCGCCCAACAACAACTATTCGACCCACCACCACGACGGCCCGGCCAACGACAACAACGACAACAACCACCACCCTTCCGCCGAGCTGCCCGTCGCTTCCTGGTTGCCCCTCGGCGCGAAATGACTCCTTCTCCCTCGAACAGGGCAAGAAGGACAACCTTGAAGTGATGGACAACGACATCACCCAGGGGAACAGCGAGCTGAATGAGGACACGCTGCGGATCCTGGTGAAGCCGCTGCACGATGTGAACAGCGAGTTCCGGGTGCACGGCGACCACGTGCACTACGAAGCCAAAGCGAACTACGTCGGCACGGATTCGTTCACGTACGAGCTCTGCAACCTCGACGGATTGTGTGACGTGGCAACCGTGTGGATCACGATCTTTGCGGACGTCTGACCTAGTAGCTCGGGCGTCTCTTCTCCCGCATCGCCGCCACACCTTCGGCTGCCTCCGGTCCCAGGAAGCTGAGCATCTCCATGGCGGCGCTCGCATCGAATGCGGGAGCCGCTTGTTTGACCCACAGATTGAGTGACCGCTTCGTCCAACGGATTGCGTCGCGGGGCCCGGCCGCAATCTTCATCGCAACCTTCTCCGCCTCGTCGAGCAACTCCTCGCCGGGAACCGACCGGCTGACCAGGCCGATCCGATCCGCCGTAGCGCCGTCGATGAAGTCGGCGGTCAGCAGGTAGTACTTGGCCTTCGCCATCCCGCACAGCAATGGCCAAATGATGTTGGCATGATCGCCCGCTCCGACGCCGATTCGAACGTGGCCGTCCGTGATCTTCGCGTCTTCTGACATCAGGCTGATGTCTGCCATGAGCGCCACGGCGAGCCCGGCCCCCACGGCGACACCGTTGATGGCCGAGATGATGATCTTGCGACAGGCAAGCATGCGGTAGACAACGTCGCTCGCCTCGTCGAAGACTCGTGAGACGCCCTCATAGTCACCAACGAAGCTTTCGATCCACTCCATGTCGCCACCGGCGGAGAATGCCTCGCCCGCGCCGGTCACGACCACGACGTCGACCGCGTCATCATCGTCGATGTCATCCCACACACGACTCAGACTTCGGTGCAGCGACGCGTCGGTCGCGTTCAGCTTCTCTGGACGGTCGATGATCATCCACAGCACGCCGTGATCGCGGCGTTCAAACCGCAGGCCAGGATGTTTCTCGAACCACTGGTCGGTCATTGCTTGTCCCCTTCGTTAAAGACGATGACACTTCGAGCCACCGCTCCGTTCTTCATCTCGACGAACGCCTCATTGATGTCGTTCAAGCCAACTCGCCTCGAAATCATGTCATCGAGTGGCAGCCTGCCGCGCATGTAGAGCTCGACGAGGTTCGTCATATCGACGCGAAAGCGGTTCGACCCCATGTTCGAGCCGGTGAGAGTTTTCTCGTACAGCAGTTCGCTTGCGGTGATCTCGATCTTCTGCTGCTCGGGCACCATGCCGATGATGACGGCCGTGCCGCCGGGCCGAAGCATTGCGAATGCCTCCTCTGCCGTCGACTTCAGTCCAACGGCTTCGAACGTGTAGTCCGCTCCGCCGGTCGTCAGCTCACGCACGGAAGTGACAACATCGACCTCGCGACTGTTGAGCACGTGCGTGGCGCCGAAGTCGAGTGCCTTGTCCAGCTTCGTGTTCTCCACATCGACCGCAACGATCTGACCAGCACCAGCGGCGACAGCGCCACAGATCGCGGAAAGCCCGATGCCACCGCAGCCAATCACGACGACCGACGAACCGATCTCCACATCCACGGTCCTCGTGACCGCACCGAACCCCGTGACGACCGCACAGCCGATCAAGGCGGCCCGGTCGAGCGGCATGTCCTTGCGAATCTTGACGACCGTACGCTCATGGACGAGCAGATGGTCCGCGTAGGAGGACAGATCGTAGAGCTGATGCAAACGCTCCCCGTTCGACGACAGGCGAGGAGGATCTGAGGCTGAGCGGTCGACTCCCGGGTCCTCACACATGTAGGGGCGACCGGACGTGCAGCGCCGACACTCGCCACAGAAGGCCGACATACAGGTGATCACGTGATCGCCCGGCTGAACGTAGTTGACGTCGCTGCCAACCGCGAGCACAACCCCGGAGGACTCGTGTCCCGGCACAACCGGCAGATCACAGCTGTAGGAGCCCTCGATGAAGTGCAGATCGCTGTGGCACACCCCGACAGCGGCCGTGCGAATCAGGACCTCCTCCGGCCCAGGGTCGTCGAAGTCCACGGTTTCGATCGTGAGCGGTTCGTTGACGGCCCGAAGCACCGCGGCTCTCCCCTGCACCATGAAGCGATCGTACGGTCTTGGAGAGCGTCCAGCCGCATCGAGTAGTCTCCCGTGATGGCTGCACTGGTGATTACCGCAATCGGCGACGATCGCGCCGGGCTCGTCGAGGCCCTGTCAGGTGTCATCGCGACGCACGGCGGCAACTGGGACAGGAGCCACATGGCCGAACTCGCGGGCAAGTTTGCGGGCATTGTCCTGGTGACCGTCCCGGATTCCAAAGCAGAATCGCTCATCGCCGACCTGAAACCGCTCGAGACAAAAGGGCTGCTCGACATCACCGTGGAGGCCGCATCGGACGCGCCTGACGCGCCGGGTGTTGTGAGAGGAACGCTTAATCTTGTGGGCCAGGATCATCCGGGAATCGTGCACGAGATATCACATGTGCTGGCGACGGCGCAGGTGAGTATCGACGAGCTCGAGACCGAGACGGTTCCGGCGCCCCAGGGTGGTCACCTTTTCAAGGCGCAGGCTTCCCTCGAGGTGCCGGCCGGGACGACAATCAACGACCTGTATGACGCACTTGAGGCCGTTTCCGCCGATCTCATGGTCGATCTGCAACTCGACGCCTGAAACAGGACGTTCTTGCGGGGTAATCCCGGTCCAGCCAGAACAGAAATAGTTCGTTCAGCACCCCTACTTTTGGCCAGTTTCTGCCGATAGCAACCTATGGCGCACCATCCGCGCCAGAGGCAGAGATGACATCAACAACTGCGGGTCCAACCCAGACCGCAAAATCCGAGGTTGAAAAGGGTGGCTGGGCCGCGTCCAAATGGATCAGCCGAATCCTGCGTACGATCATCTTCCTCGCGCCCTTCATCATCTCGATAGTCCTGTCGTTCTGGGCATCGCGTAACTACCCACCCGAACGACTCGGCGTCAACCGTTGGGTGTGGTGGATAGGGCTCATCATCGTCGCCACGGTTGTGGTTCGCATCATCGAAAAGCTGCTCGCCCGGCTCACACCGATCACCATGTTGTTCCGCCTGTCGCTCGTGTTCCCCGACCAGGCACCGTCTCGGTTCAAGACCGTTCTGAAGGCCGGCTCGCCTCGGGCCCTGCAACGCCGTCTTGACGAAATCGAAGCGCAGGGTCTGGAGTTCTCGGCGGACGACACGTATGCGGCCCAGATGCTGGAACTCATCAGCCTGCTCTCTGCCCACGACCGCATGACCCGAGGCCACGCCGAACGCGTGCGGGCCTATTCCGAACTCATCGGCGAGGAGATGGGTCTCGAAGAGGACGATCTCGCCAAGCTTCGCTGGGGAGCGCTTCTGCACGACATGGGCAAGCTCGAGGTGCCAAGCGAAATCCTCAACAAGCCCGGTCGACCAACGGACGAAGAGTGGAAGATTCTCCAGAATCACCCTGCCGCCGCGGAAGCGTACCTCTCACCTCTGGCCCTCTGGCTCGGCGATTGGCGACACGCCGCCACTGGTCACCACGAGCGATGGGACGGCGGCGGCTATCCGGCTGGTCTGAAGGGTGAGGAGATCCCGCTCTCCGCCCGAATCGTGGCGGTGGCTGATGCCTTCGACGTCATGACATCGACCCGGTCGTACAAGAAGGCCATGACGCTCGATCTCGGCCGACAAGAGATCGCCGACAAGGCCGGCACCCAGTTCGACCCGGCCGCCGCTCGCGCGTTCCTCCGCGTGAGTCTCGGTGACCTGCGCCGTATCTCCGGGCCACTGGCCTGGTTCGCTGGTCTCCCTGGTCTGCAGAACATCCCACTCGGTTCGATCGCCAGCTCTGCAGGCACGGTCGCAACCGGTGTGAGCGCCGTGACCCTTGGGGTGACTGCACCATTCGTCGACACGGTCGTCGATCCGGTGCCCGACCCTCCACCTGCCGTCGGATTCGTAGAGGACCCTCCCGTCATCTCTGCCGGCTCGACCATCATCGAGGAGGACACCACCGGGGCCATCGACATCCTTGTCGACGCGGACAGCGGAACGACGATCGTCGTGCGCATGGACAATCCGCCGGCAGCCGTTGAGACCGTCCCCTCCAGCGACGGTTCGCCGCATCGCATCGTTGTGACGCCGGAACCCAATTTCACTGGCTCCTTCCCGCTCGTTGTAGAGGTCTGCGATGAGAACGAGCGGTGCTCGACCGAGTCACTGACCATCGAGGTAACGCCGACCAACGATGCACCGGAGATCGCGTTCGGCCGTCTCAGTGTCGAGCAGGGCAACACCGCTCGGATGGACATCAACAACATCAACGGTGGATCGGCCGTGACGGATGGCGTGCTCCCGATCTACGTCCGCGATGTCGACGGCGACGTTGTCCGTCTCGTCGCGATCGAGGAAGTTGTCGCTGGCGTCGCCACCAGCACCGATCGATCGATCACGTTCACCCACGACGCGACCAGCGCTGAACGTCCCGCTCTCACCGCAGTGTTCAGCGATGGCACTGTGACGATCCGGCGCCGAATCGAGCTCGACGTCATCATCACGAATGTGGCTCCTCGACTGTCGCCAACAACAATGACGATCGCCGAGAACACGGGTACCGGAGCCGTAATCGGCACGGTGGTTGCTGCCGACGACGACGGCGATCCGATCACCTATTCATTGGACCCAGCGTCGTCCAACATCACCATCAACCCTCTAACGGGTGACCTGGTAACGGCAGCGAACCTCAACCACGAGGCGAAGGCGACGTATGTGGTCAACGTGACTGCCACCGACCCGGACGGAATGAGCGCCACCGCAAAGATCACGGTGAACGTTTCCGACGTCGACGAACCGACGTCCTTCGGCGCGCTTCCGGTGCTCTCGATTTCCGAAGACGCGTCGCCCGGCACGCCGATCGGCACGTTCGTTGCCAGCGACCCTGACGGATCACCCATCACGTTCAGTGCAACGACCGGTGGACCGTTCGCCGTCGATCCCAACACCGGGGTCGTGACGGCGACCTCGCCTCCACCACCGGGTTCCAACACGATCGTCGTGACCGCCTCGACCGACGATGGCGATTCCGTCACGGTGAGCGTCCCCCTAACCGTGACCGACGTGAACCATGCCCCGGTCATCACTGCACCGGCGTTCACGATCTTCGCCAACGAAACAACTGCGGTCGGCACCGTGCTCGGCAACATGGCGGCAACCGACAGTGACGGCGACAGCGTCACGTACGCGATCGTCGGCGGCGACAGTCCAACGCTGATCACCATCGACCCGACAAGCGGCTCGATAACACTCGCCGAACCGATCGACTACGAAACGAAGACGTTGCACAGCGTTGTTGTGCAGGCCACCGACTCCGGTAGCCCTGCGATGTCGGCCATGAAGGAGATTCGCGTAGGCGTGCTGGACGCCAACGAGGCTCCGATCCTTGACCCGCTTCCGGTCCTCGCGTTGCCTGAGGTGTCGACGACCGTTGGCACAACGATTGCCACCGCCAGCGCGAGCGACCCCGAAGGCACCCCAATCACCTTCAGCGGAATCGACCCCACCGGAACGTTCTCCGTGGCACCTGACGGATCGATCACCGTCGGTTCGGTACTGGACTTCGAGACGAGCCCCTCGATTCCCGTCACAGTCATAGCCACCGACGCCGATGGCATTTCGACGAACGTCACCGTGACAATCACCATCTCGGACGAGAACGAGCTTCCGGTGTTCGACACACCATTCGCCGTGGTCACACCGCCCGAGGGCACCGCTCCGGGTACCGTCATGGGCTCCGCCAGCGCCACCGACCCTGACCCGGCCGACATCATCACGTACCGGATCATCTCCGGCGACCCCACCTCGAACTTCGCAATCGACCCGGCCACGGGCGAGATCACGCTCACCGCGACTGGTGCGCTCGACTACGAAACGACGGCCACGTACACACTCACGCTGGGCGCTGACGACGGCACGGCGGAGAGCACTACTGACTTCAAGGTCAGCGTCATAAACGTCGACGAACCACCGACCATCTCCGGTCCAGCCGCCCTCGCAGACCAGAACGAGAACACCGTCGGCCCCATCGAGACCATCGTGGCAACAGATCCCGAGGGCGACAGCTTCACGTTTGCCATCGACAGCGGCGATCCGGGCGGCGTCTTTGCCATCACCCCGACGACAGGCTTGTTGAGCATCGTCGGAGTCCTCGACTACGAGACGACGACGCTTCATCCGCTTGTGATTCGTGTGACGCAGGACAGCGACGCAACCAAAACCATGACGGTTGCGCTCGACCTCAACGTGCTGCCACTGAATGAGCCGCCGGTGTTCGATACCCCCAATGCAAACGTCTTCCCGCTGGAAGGAACGGTCGGAGGAGTCATCATAGGCTCGGCCAGCGCCACCGACCCTGATGCTGCCGCAACAATCACGTACCGGATCATCTCCGGCGATCCGGGCGGAGACCTCACGATCGACCCGGCGACCGGCGACATCTCAACCGCAGCCGCGACGGTGTTGGACCTCGACGTGACGCCTGTGTACCCGCTCGTGATCGGAGCCGACGACGGCACTGTTGAGTCCACGACGTCGTTCACCGTCACCGTCGATGACGTAGACGAAGCGCCCGCATTCACCGGACCAGCTGCTCTCACCGATCGACTTGAGAATCAGGCACCTGGCCTGCTTGACACGTTCACAGCGGCCGACCCGGAGTCCGATACCTACAGCTTCACCATCGACAGCGGCGACCCTGGTGGCTTGTTCTCCCTCGATCCGGCCACTGGTGACCTGACGCTGGTCGGCGCGCTCGATTTCGAAACGACGACTTCCCATTCACTCGTCATTCGTGTCGCTCAGGACACTGACCCGACACTCTTCACAACCGCAACCTTCACCGTGACCGTGCTGCCGGTCGATGAAGCGCCGGCCATCGCACCCGTGCCGCCGACCTTCACCTTGGCGGAGTCGGCAACCGACCCGACCGTGGGCACGATCACGGCCACGGACCAGGAGTCCGAACTACTGACGTATTCCATCTCGGACCCGAGATTCACCATCGACGGGTCCGGTGTGATCTCGGCAGTGGACACCGACGTCTTCGACTACGAGACACTTCCAACCCTGATCTCTATGATCGTCGCGGTGGTGGACACCGCCGACCCGATCGCCCTTTCGGACACACAAGCGATCACCGTCCAGATCACGAATACCAACGAGGCCCCTGTGGTCACCGCAGGACAGTCCTACACCGTGGTCGAAGATGACCCGAATGCGCCCATCTCGGCCACCCCGGTCGCCACAACCGACGTCGACTCTGGCGACTCCATCGTGTCGTATGCCATCACGGGCGGCAGTGGCGCGACCCGCTTCACGATCGATGGCGCGGGGATCATTTCGAAGGCTGGCCCGCTCGACTTCAACGCCGTACAGAGCTATGTCGTCGAAGTCACGGTGACCGACGCCAGTGGGCTCACGGGCGTTGAGAACGTCACGATCGATATCGAGAGCCGCTTCGGGCCGACACCGTCGCCGTTCGCCGGACAGGTCATCATCAACGAGGTCATGTACCGCAATGGCGGAACACCCGACTGGATCGAACTCGTCAACGTCACGGGTGCGCCAATCGACGCAAGTGGGTGGACGATCAGCGACGCCGAAGCCGGTGGTGGAAGCTTCAACTACTTCGGTCCAACCGCACCGCTCGCTCCCGGCGATCACGTGGTCTTCCAGGAACCAGGCGTTGAGTTTGCCTGGATTGACGACGTCTTCATCCGCGACGACGCCGGGTTGATCGTTGCCTACATGGCGTGGGGTGACGATTCTGACGGCTCCAGCGAGATCGTCTCGCAACCACCACTAGCCGTATGGCCGCTCTGGGACTCGACATATCAGATTGAACTTGGCGGAACCCCCGGTTGGACCTCAATCAGTCTCTCGCCTGACGCCGGAACGGCCCGTGACAGTGCGTGCTGGGAAGTCACGACGACCGGCACCTCAGTCGGCCGTTGTACGGGCGCAAAGGTCACGCTGGACACGATTCTCGGTGAAACCTCGAGCTGGGGCGATCCGAACACGACCTCGAGCACTCTCGTAATCAGTGAACTCGCCGTCGACGGCATGTACAGCGGCGGCGACTGCATCGAGATCTACAACGCCTCGAGCTCGCCCCAGCCCCTTGCCG
>SHLQ01000011.1 GCA_004282895.1 Acidimicrobiales bacterium | reverse complement strand
ATGACGATTGCCGTACCGAGTCCAGCCAGATTGAACGTCTTGCTCGCCGACATGCAGGTGATGATCTGATCTGAATCCGGGAAGAGTTTCACCATCGGCGTGTGGGTGACGCCATGGCGCAGCAGATCACAATGAATCTCGTCACTCACGACAAGCACATCGTTGGCGAAGCAGAGCTCAGCCATGCGGCGCAGTTCGTCGTCGCTGAAAACCCGCCCCGTCGGATTGTGCGGATGGCACAGGAAGAACATCCGCATGCTCGGGTCGGCGAGTTTCGCTTCAAGATCGGCAAAGTCGACGTCGAAACGTCCGTTCTCGTCCTCAATAAGTCCGGATGTAACCAAGTTGATGCCGTGATAGTCACTCGCGTTCTTGAAGTGGCCATAGGCAGGCGTCAGGGTGAGCACCTGCTCGCCCGGCTTGAGTATGTGTTCGACAAGGTCGTAGAGCGCAGGGACAACACCGGGAGAGGTCAGGAAATGGTCACGCTCGGGTTTCCAGTCGTACTGCTCGACGCACCAGTCTCGATAGGCGTCGAACAGCTCGTCGTCGAACACCGCGGTGTATCCGAAGATCGGATGGTCGAGCCGTGCGCGCATCGCGTCGACCGCCGCTGGAGCGGACGCAAACGCCATATCGGCAACCCACATGGACATGGCATCGTCATCGTCGCACGGCATCGGAAAGTCGTCACCGTCGAAGAGGTACCTACGAAAGCCGTGCCGAGCGACGGCATTGGTATTGCTGCGATCGATGATCTGATCGAAGTCGACGTTCACGTAGTCCTCCTGGACGCGGGGTTTGCCCGATTGTAGGTGGAGCAGAGCGGTGGTCCCTATTGATCCGCGTCATGATGGATCGATGAACGGCCGTCTTGTATTACCCGAGTTCAAGCTGGAGACGTACTTCAGTACGTGGGAGTTCACGGCCCGACATCACCTAACGGCCTCAGACGCCGAATCGATGACAGTCGCGGAGCTGTTGGCACTCGGTACGGATGAGGACCTCCAGGCGTACGAGAACCTGCACCTCGGATACACCCCAACCTGGGGGACAGAGCCGTTGCGAGCTGCCATCGCTGGCTCCTACGAGTCCCTCACCTCCTCGAACGTGCTCGGATTCGCCGGTGCAGGTGAGGCGCTCTTCTGGGCCATGCAGCTGTTCGTCGAACCGGGCGAACACGTCATCGTGAACGTCCCCAACTATCAGTCGATTGAATCAATACCGCTGGCAACCGGTGTGGCGGTGAGCGGCCTTCCGCTGTGGTCCGGAACCGGAGCCGACCTGCGGTGGGAGCTCGACCTCGAGCGATTCGAGTCACTCCTTCGAGCCGAAACATCACTCGTGTCGGTCAACTTTCCCAACAATCCGACCGGTTTCGTTCCGGACCATGAAACGTGGTCCGCATTCAATGCGCTCTGTCACGAACGGGGCATTCGAGTGGTAAGCGATGAGGTCTACCGCGGAGTGGAAACAAACCCGGACGACACCATCGCCGCTGCCGCCGACATCAACCCGAGCGCGTTGTCCATCTCCGTCACCTCGAAGGCCTATGGACTCCCCGGCCTTCGGGTTGGATGGGTCGCCTCCCAGGATGTTGGTGCCCTGGGTCGACTGGAGAAGGCCAAGCACTACACGAGCATCTGCAACTCCGCTCCCAGCGAGCTTCTGGCAACAGTGGCGCTGAACCACGGCGACGTGATCCTCGACCGCAATCGGGCGATCGTTGCCGCCAACGACCAGATCGTGACCGAGTTCGCGCAACGACACCCCGACCTCTTCGAGTACGAGACTCCCGTGGGCGGCTGTGTGACCTTCCCGAGGTATCTCGGGCCCGAGGGTCCGGCCGAGTTCTGCCGCCGTGCCGTCGAGGAAAGCGGCGTGTTCCTGTTGCCATACACGGTGTACGAATCCGAGCTTGGCGCAATCCCCGAGGACCGGTTCCGTATCGGCATCGGTCGACGGGACGTACCGCAGAGTGTCGCGGCGCTTGAGCGACACCTGGAGACGATCGTCTGAGGGGTCGGATCAGCTATCTGGTCAGAATTCGCGGATAGAGCTCACCCTCGGGCCGATCACCAGGCTTGAGCCCGGCCGCTTTCATGACCTCGGTGTGGTCAGGATCCATGCCGCATTCGCGAAAGATGACCGATACGTCGTCGCCGAGCCACTTCGTGGTGAACACTTCCAGCCCGACGTCGTCCGGCAGCTGGCCTGATCCGCCGTGCATCATCCGGCTGTTGAACGCGATGCAGTCGCCCGGTTCCATGTCCCAGTTCACGACTCCCCACCGCTCCGGGTCGGCGTCGATGTCGGGGAACTCGTCCTCCGCGATCGCGCCGAAGTCAACCATGTCCACCGCCGATTGCCCGTCCGGATTGAGATCGCCGAAGTTGTACTGATCAAAGACGGTGGCGGACCGATGCGAGCGCGGCACAAACGAAAGCGCGTTCTTCGCAGCTACCGGCACCAGCGGCATCCAGATGCTGCAGGTGTTGAAGCCATCGACCGACCAATAGGGCTCGTCCTGATGCCATGGTGTGGAGAACTGGGTTCCGGGCGAGCGAACGAAAACAGCATCGAAGAAGAAGTTGACGGTCGTTGCTCGCATCAGATCTGCGGCGATCTTGGCTGCCGGAGACTCAAAGACGAACTCGCGATACTCATCGACTCCTTGCCAGGCCTGACTGTCGTAGAACATGGTGCGACCTTCGGCGTCACGGTCCCAGATACGAGACCGCGTCGTCGGGTGGGCTCGGTTCGTCTCGAGTCCCGCTCGAAGAAGCTCAATCCACTCGCGGTCGAACATCCCGGGCAGGAACACGACGCCGTCGCGGTCAAAGGTCTCGACGTCAGTGGATTCGACCGGACGTAGCGGATTGGCGTTCATTCCCCCATCGTGTCACGGCTGAGCGGGAGCATGGTCAGAGGCCGAGGGCGAACGCCAGCACCAGTCCCCGGGCGGTCCAGGCCACCGTACGAATCCAGTTCGTTGTGATCAGCTTCCTCGCGGCATCTGCGTCATGCCCCTCGGCCAAGCGCCCATGCAAGGGGACTTGGAGCAGCACAGTCGACAGGAGGGCCACACCGAGCAGGATCGCTGCGGTCCAGGCGGCGAGTGCCGACATGGTGTCCGGGCGATCAAACAGGAGTATCAACGATGTGACTCCCTCCGCAGCCATGAGCGGACCAACCACCCAAGTCACGTTGCGCTGATGGCGTTGGGCTGCGGTTCCCGGCAGTAGTTCCGAGATGGCTGCAAGCATTGGGTAGTGCACAAGCTGCATTGTCCAGATGACGCCGACCATCCCCCAGGCCGCAACCGTGCTGATGATCAGAACGGTCACGAGGATGCGAACGCAGAGCTGGGAAGATCCGAAACGTCGGACATGATCGCATCACAGATCGTGGCTGCAACATCGTCCGGGGCGAGCCCCACGGGCATCCGGGGCGCGGTGCCCGCGACCGGACGGGTGGCCAAACCTGTCTCCGTGTGCGGTGGACGGGCATCGATGACCCGAATCTTCTTGCGGCGGGCCTCCCTCGCAAGGGCTTCGTCAAAGGAACGCGTCGCCGCCTTCGACGCGCCGTAGGCAGCCATTCCTGGGAGGTTCTGTTCCGCGATGACTCCCGAGATGTTCACGAGCACCCCACCTGCGGCCAGCGCGCCTAGGGCTGCCTGGGCAAGGAAGATCGGGAGGAACGTGTTCGTGATGAAGAGCTCCTCGACGACGTCGACGGACAGATCTTCCACCGGCCCGAACGCCACGACCCCCACGGCATTCACCACGACATCCAAGCCGCCGCCGCGTTCATGAGCGATCCGAACCGCCTCCCGACACGCATCGGGATCGCGCAGGTCCAGTGGGATTCGGTGGCCAGGCACGTCGAGACCTGCCAGCCGATCGGCATCTCTCGACACAAGCGTCAGGGTCGCACCACGTGCCGCGAGGTTCTTGGCGATGGCCGAGCCCAAACCGCCCGTTGCGCCTGCAATGAGCACGGAAGGCGAAGAAGCCACGTCGGATGAAGCAGAAGGGGCGGTCATGGGGTCTCCTCGTTTGTGATCTTGTCGAGCCAGGCCAGACGCACGTCCACGCCCGGTGAGTAGAGCGCGTGCGGCTTTCCTTCGGGCGATGGAAGCCCGGCGGCTACCAACGCATCTTCCGTTATCTCGACGTCATGTACGTGATGCAATGGCCATCGGGGATGCTCAACTCGTCCGTATTCCACCCGCGAGCCACGGGTGGTCAGCAACGCCCAGCGGGCGCTGAGGAAGTGATCAAGATCGCTGACATCGGCGTCTGCTATCCGGTCTCCGACTCGGAACCGCATGTCCGCCCGCGCGGGTGAAGCCGTTGGCCAGCGCCTCGTCATCCAATAGTGATGCCGATCGTCGGTGCGCTCGTGACCTGCCTTGGCCCAGCAGTACGGGAGCGCGAATGCCGTTCTCGCCACGCCAACGACCAGCGAGCGAGGCACATCAAGCGAGAAGAACCACACTGCTCGTCGGCCGAACCGGTCAGTGACGTACGTCCGAACGTTGATCTCGATGAAGTTGCCAACCCACGGGAGGACCGGTGCTGGCCGCAGGCGTACGTCGCGCATCTCGAAGGGAATGAGCCCCACCCACGCCCGACCCTCGAACGTATCGACCGTGATGCCGTCTGGAAGCAAACGCTGCACTTCCGCAGGGTCATACGACCAGTGTAAGTAGGCCAATTCCGTCCACTGCTGCGTCATCACCACCCGCTTGGCCAGTCCCGGCGGGTCTGGCGTGATCTGAGTCAGCAGGCCACCCGTCATCGTCACGGCTCCCTGCTACACGGTGGGCTCGTAGCCGGCGGTCTCGACGACCCACGACCAGAGCTTCTCTCGCCGTTCCGACGTGTCACTGGATCTTGTCGACGGAATTTTGTGGGTGCTTCGCTGGCGCCGATCAAGCCAGAACTTGCCATTCACGGCGAGCGGAGCGTCATCGGCAGCCAACCACACGAGAGTGTCCGCTCCCTGTTCGGGTGTCCGGAGCAACGGTCCCATGATCTTTGAGAAGAGCGGCAAGGACGCATCGACACCGGGGGTGTCGGCCCAGCCTGGGTGCATGGCGTGAAAGAAGATGCCGAGGTACCCGAAACGTTCCGCCCACATCTCGTTGAGGACCACTTGTGCGCGTTTGGCGCGGGCGTACTGCTCGGCGCCCTTGTACGACTCAGCTGGCATCTGCAGTTTCGAGACCGTAAGGCCTGCGGTGTACATACCCCCCGAGGACATCGTGATGACCCGCGACGAATCCGTCGCGCCGAGGCGCTCGAGAAGCAAGCTGGTGAGGAGGAACGGGCCGACAACCTGGCTTGCCACCGTTGCTTCCGTTCCATCGGGTGCGTCTTGTCGGTCGTTCGCAAGCGCGCCGGCATTGTGAATGAGCACGTCAAGGCGGTCGTGATCCGCCAGCACGATCGACGCAAGATGCCGAACCTGCTCATAATCGCCCATATCGGCTGCAACCGAACTGATCGATGGGTTCCCGGTGGCCTCGATCATCTCCTCGACGACGGACTGGTTGCGCTCAGCTCCTCTGCCGACGAGAACCAGGGTCGCGCCGCACCGTGCGAGTTGTTCGGCTGCGGCGCGTCCAAGGCCTGAAGTGGCGCCGGTAACAACGGCGACGTGATCCGTCAGATCGTAGGTGTCGAGGGCTGTCCAATCGTCAAGGCGTTTTCGTACATCGAAGCCGATCCGGCTGAAGCTTGACACCACAGGGGCTTCGATGACTGCGTCGACCACACTCGAGACCCTCATGAGACTGTCTCAACGATCCGGCCATCGAGAACCTTCTCAAGTCCGGCAGCCGCTTTGTCCCCAATCTTTTTGAAAGCTGGGGCCAAGAACGCGTCGGCCAGCCCCAATGGGCCGTTCAACGTGAGAATGGCGTCATAGGTCACGGTCGAACCGTCGCCATCCGCACGAACGGTGATCGTGTCGAGCGATGTGAGAAAGGTGCTACGTGCCTCGGCCACGATTACGTCGGGTGAGGTGAAATCGGTGACCACATACGTCAACGTCAGCGGGCCAGCGATCCCCTCGACGGTGACGTCGTAGGCAGATCCGAGCCCGGTCCCATCCCCTTCGACCTGTGACACTTCTCGAACCCCAGGATCCCATTCGGCGAAGTTCGAGAGGTCTGCGATGTAGTCGAACGCATCGGAGACGGACAGGGGTGTGCTGACGGTAACTGCGTAATGAGCCATATCACTATCTACTTCGTCCGCAGGCGGCGGTTTGGACGCAACGGGCCGCATCAAATCGGGTCACAATTCAGCAGACGTGTTCTTATGCGATGCGCGAGACTGATAAATCGCACACCGGAAGTTGGCCGCGGTGAAGTTGAACTGGATCCATCGGAACATCAATGCACCCGCAGACCACGTGTGGGACCTGCTGACGGACACGAACGCCTGGCCCACGTGGGGCCCATCAGTGCGGTCGGCGACGGTCGATGGCGGCCACCTAACCACTGGGGCCACCGGTACGATCAAGACGGTGTTCGGCCCCGAGCTTTCCTTCGAAATCACGGAGTTTGAACCCGGGTCTCAATGGTCATGGAAGGTAGCTGGCGTTACGGCTACCAACCACACCGTGCAGCCCCTTGATGCCGAGTCTTGCCGAGCCGGCTTCGGCGTTCCGATCGCGGCAACCCCGTACCTGACGGTATGTCGCGTGGCGCTGACCCGTTTGCAGCGACTCGCCGAGGTCGCGGCATGAGAGTCGCCGTCATTGGAGCTACCGGCTACGTAGGAGGTCGCCTCGTCCCACGCCTGCTGGCCGCAGGCCATGAGGTTCGTTGCCTCGCCCGCAACCCTGACCGGCTGGACGGCGTTGACTGGCGCTCCGAAGTAGACGTCGCTGCGGCCGACGTCTTGGACGAGGAATCATTGAACCACGCGCTTCTCGACATCGAGGTGGTGTATTACCTCGTTCATGCGATGGGCCATTCCGGCGACTTCGAACAGACCGACCGGCTAGGCGCCGAGAACACCCGTCGTGCAGCAGAACGCACGGGCGTGGAGAGGATCGTCTACCTGGGCGGCCTCGGCGAAGATGACCCCGGCCATCTATCGGATCACCTGGCCAGTCGCCATGAGGTCGGGCATGTCCTCGCCGCCGGGACGGTGCCCGTAACCGAACTACGAGCGGCCGTCATCATCGGCTCGGGGAGCGCATCGTTCGAAATGCTCCGCCACCTGGTTGAGGTGCTGCCGGCAATGACGTGTCCGCGCTGGGTGACCAGGACGAAGTGTCAGCCAATCGCCATCGCTGATGTTCTGTACTACCTCGTGGCCGTATTGGATGACGCGAGAACCACGGGCGAGATCCTCGAAGTGGGCGGCCCAGACATCCTCACCTAT
This sequence comes from Acidimicrobiales bacterium, assembly GCA_004282895.1. GTDB lineage: Bacteria > Actinomycetota > Acidimicrobiia > Acidimicrobiales > SHLQ01 > SHLQ01. Next base: position 26,409 of record SHLQ01000011.1, on the reverse strand, counting down.
CGGGACATGATGGATCGATACGCCGATCGCGCCGGGTTGCGCCGACGCCTCATCATCCCGGTTCCCCTGCTCACACCGCGTCTCTCCTCACACTGGGTCAACCTCGTAACGCCCCTGCCATACGGACTCGCGCGACCATTGGTCGACAGTCTCATAAACGACGTCGTTGTTCATCCGGAGCGCGACATTCGTCGCCTGATCGATCATGATCCGTACACCCTCGACGGCGCGATCGAGCGAGCCTTGGCGGTGGTCGACGATCTCGAAATCAAGACGAGCTGGATGGACAGCTCCGATGCACCCGCGTCACCGATGCCGCAGGATCCTGACTGGGCCGGTGGCACGATGTTTCAGAACATCCAACAGGTGTCCACTACGAACGCGTCGGTAGAGGAGGTGTTTGCGGTCGTCGCCGGAATCGGCGGAGACCGGGGCTGGTTTGTCGCAAATCAACTCTGGGCACTGCGCGGACTGCTCGACAAGTTGATCGGTGGCGTGGGCATGCGCCGCGGGCGTCGACACCCGGACAACCTTCGCGTCGGTGACGCACTCGACTTCTTTCGCGTGGAGGCACTTGAACAGCCACACCTCCTGCGTCTTCGGGCGGAGATGAAGGTGCCGGGCGAAGCATGGCTCGAGTGGAGGATTGTCGAGACCAACGACGGGTCCACCGAGTTGCGACAGCTCGCTCGATTCCACCCGAGAGGCGTGGCCGGTCGCGCGTACTGGTGGGTTCTCCTTCCGATCCACAAGGTGATCTGGAGAAGACTTGCCGAACGGCTTGTCGCCGGTAGCCAGTGAACCGCTGAATTCGCGCGGGCAGTATCGTCACCTCATGGTTAACTTCGAAGCTCAACCCGTGTCACCGGTGTTTGGCGCCGAGATCACTGGCATGGACCTCGCGGTTGGAATCGACGACGCCACGTTCGAAGCCCTTGAGGAAGCGTTCCACGCTCATGGAGTGCTCTTCTTTCGCGGGCAGAGCCTCCTGTCGGCCGATGCCCAGGTTGGTTTGGCTCGCCGGTTGGGGCCGCTGCACCAGCATCCCGCAGCTCCGATGGATGATGCCGACTCGGCGGTGTTCGTCATTCACGCCCATCGCGACTCGCCCGTCGCGAATGGCAACGGCTGGCACACGGATGTGTCCTGCGATGAGGAGCCGCCGCTCGCGACGATGCTGCAGATCCATCAGCTACCTCAAGGTGGCGGCGGGGACACCCTTTTCGCCGACATGGAAGCCGCCTACCGGGCGCTGCCGCCCGAGTGGCGGTCCCAGCTGAAGTCACTGACGGCGCGGCACGAGTCCGAGCACGTGTATCGAGGTCGCTACGCCGACCGAGGCGTGGACGACACCGATGCCATCTATCCCGCCGCCGAACACCCGGTGGTCCGCACCCACCCCGATACAGGCCGGCCGAGCATCTACGTGAATCGCTCTTTCACGACCGCCATCGTCGGAATGGAGCCGGACCAGAGCGACGAGTTGCTGAACTGGCTCTTCAATCATGTGGAAAGACCAGAGTTTCAGATTCGATTCACCTGGCAACAGAATGATGTGGCGCTCTGGGACAACCGTCGCCTGCAACACTTCGCAATTTGGGACTACTGGCCGGACGAACGGAAAGGCCACCGCGTATCGGGTCGTGGAACGAAGCCGTTCTTCGACCCCGATGCGCCCGAACCGCCGGAACCAACCATTCGGCTGTCGATTGGCGCCCTTGCTGCCCGACCAGGTGGATCATGACCGCCACCGTTCCGATTATCGACCTCTCTGGCGCCACCGAGCAGCCGACGGAACAGGTTGTTGATGCCGTCGCGCAAGCTGCTGAGGACTTTGGGTTCTTCCAAGTCAGCAATCACGGGATCCCAGGCGAGCAGTTCGAAGAGGTGTGGCAGGCGACCCGCGCCTTCTTCGCCCTGCCGACGGACGAGAAACGGCAGATCCTACGCACCAAGGAGAACTCCCGTGGGTACTACGACCGTGAGCTCACGAAGAACGCCCGGGACCTCAAGGAGGTTCTCGACCTCGCGCACGTGCCGTTTCCCGATCTGCCCGACGACGACCCCCGCAACTTCCATCGCGTCGATGGGGTGAACCAGTGGCCGGACCTGCCGGGCTTTCGTGAGACGATGGTTGGATATCTGCAGTCGTGCGATCGACTGGGACAATGGCTGCTGCAGGCGTTCTGCCGAGGTTTGGGGGAACACGCTGACTACCTCCGCGAGCACTTCGGGGACGACCACACCAGCTTCGTACGGATGAACCACTACCCACTGACCGATCTCCTGACCGAAGCGGAAGCAGCCACGGTGACCGACCTCGGGGACATGGCACTACATCACCACAGCGACTCCGGTGCACTGACGCTGCTGCTACAAGATGACGTCGGCGGACTGCAGGTCGAACACCAAGGCGTATGGGTTGATGTCGAGCCCATCCCCGGGGCACTCGTCGTGAACACCGGCGACATGATGCAGGTCTGGTCGAACGACCGTTATCAGGCCGCACTGCATCGGGTGGCAGCTCGCACGAACGCCGCGAGGTACTCGCTCCCCTACTTCTTCAACCCGAGCTACACGACCGACTACAGCCCGCTACCCGGCTCGATCCGCGCCGGCGACCACGCTCACTATCGGCCAATCAACTGGGGCGACTTCCGCCAAGCCCGAGCCGACGGCGATTTCGCCGACTATGGCGCAGAGGTCCAGATCACCGACTTCGCGATCAGCTGACACAGCCGGTCAACGCGGCGTCCAGGGCCTCCGGCCGCGTCGAGTTCAGCGGTGAGTGCCGCCAGCTCGTCGGGGGCAGCCGCGAGCTCCGGCACGATCGTTTCGAAGTTGGCCGCGACCTGATCGATGGTTGCCCGCTGGGTTGCCGTGGGCGGTCCGGTGTTGTTCCGGTGATTGCTGACCACCCGACCAACGAGCTCGCGAACCGACGGCCGCGCAGGCTCGTTCATCTTCTCCAGCACCGGATCACCCATGAGCGTCACGGCGGCGTCCTCGATCGCGACATGGACGCTCTCAAGCCGGGGCAACAGGTCGGCAGCCGCCGGCGTCGCGCTGATACCAGCGCGCACATGGCGAATTCGATCGCGGGCGGACTCTATTTGCTTCGCTGCCCCGGCAACCCGACGCGCGAGGTCGGTGCTTCGTCTCCGGAAATCTCCGGCGTCCCCCAGCGCGGTGCTGACCGCGGGTGTCGGCACGACCGAGAACTGCTCCGGGCCGGCCAGCAGCTCCACTCCGGCCGCAGAGAGTCGTACCAACTCGACCGAGTACGAGCCTGGCTCGACAAGTGGGCCCTTGGGGTCGGTCACCCACGGCGGTTCGAACTCCGGTTTGGCGAGCTTGACCGGATCGGGTGCGGGCAGGCGAAGATCCCATGATGTGCGATGCAACCCTGGCTTTGATTCCGCCGGGACGTGGCGGATCGCGTCGCCGTCTGCATTCCGTACGACGAGGGCCACAACCGGATCAACCTCACGGTGTTCGTCTCGCAGGGTGTCCCATCCCGGGAACGGCACGTCAGTACCGGATGTGTCCTGCTCCTTCTCGGCCTCGCGGCGCGTCCCCTTGGCGGAGCGGATCTCCTCGCTCAGGTGATACGTGACGGTCGCCCCGAACTCTGGATTCGGCGTGCGAAATGCCGTGGTTCCGAGCGTGGGCTGATCCACCGCCTGCATCGGCTGGTAGGGCACGTACCACCACGCGTCGCGGACCGGCAGGAGTGCAGCCGGAGCGGCAAGTGCGTCCTCGCTCAGTTCTCGAAGCGGGGCGTAGTCGTCGAGAACATAGAACCCGCGTCCGAAGGTCGCCCCTACAAGGTCGTTGTCTCGACGTTGAATCGCAAGATCTCGGAAGGAAATGGTGGGCACTCCTTTGGTCAGCTTGTGCCAGCGTTCGCCGCCATCGAGGCTCACGTGTACGCCATGCTCGGCTCCCACGAACAGCAGGTCCGCCTTCACGTGGTCCTGTTCGATCGCCCAGATCGTTGTGGCTTCAGGAAGATCGCCAGCGATCGAGCGCCACGTGCGTCCGCGATCGCGACTCTCGAAGAGGTAGGGCCGGTAGTCGCCGCTCTTGTGATCGTCGGTAGCGATGATCACGACGTCACCGTCGTGTTGTGATGCTTCGATGTCGTTGATGAATGCGAACTCCGACAGGCCATCGGGCCGAGCGGCTTCCCGCCAGGTTGCGCCACCATCCTCGGTCACCTGGATACGGCCGTCGTCCGTGCCCACGTAGATGACACCCTCCTCGACCGGAGACTCCGCCACCGCAGTGATCGTGCTGTAGAACGACATCGCCATGTGATCGAAGATCGAGTCGACGCTGACGACCCGGTCCCCCGTGGCCAACTCCAATCGATTCCGGTTCGTGGTCAGGTCGGGGCTGATCGGCGTCCACGAATCGCCACGGTCCTCGCTTCGCCAGAGCCGCTGCGACGCAACGTAGATGCGATTCGGTGCATGGGGGCTGATGACGATCGGTGTATCCCAATTCCACCGCTCCGGCGGGTCGTCCGGACCGGCCTGCGGCTGTATGTCCTCCAGCTCCATCGTGCGGCCGTCGTGACGCATGACGTTGCCAATCTGCCATTCCATGTAGCTGATGTCGTTGTCATCCGGGTCGAACGCGACCTGATAGCCGTCGGCGCCGAGAGTCACCGACCAGTCTTGATTCCGCACGCCGTCGACATGCAACGTGCGCGTGGGGCCGCGCAGCGTTCCCAGGTCCTGCGCGCCACCAAGGATGTTCGTGAACGGAACGGAGTTGTCGACCGCGACCCGATAGAACTGCGAAATCGGGAGGTTGGGGACATGACGCCACGCCTCCCCGTCGTCGAACGTCTCGTAGAGCCCCGCGTCACAACCGACGATGAGATGTTGCCCGTTGTGCGGATCGATCCACAGCACGTGGTTGTCGCTGTGTTTGTGTTTGCCCGTCTCCATGTTCCGAAACGTCTTTCCGCCGTCGATCGTGACGTGCAGGAAGACATCGACCTGGTACACCTTGTCGGCATCCGTCGGCGAGGCGAACAGTTCCTGGTAGTAGTGCGGGCCGGTGCCACCCGAGAGGTACTCGTTTCGTCGCTCCCACGTGCGGCCCCGGTTCGTCGATCGGTAGAACCCCTTCTCCTTCTCGTCGGCGGCCTCGATCGTGGCGTAGACGATCTCCGGCGCCGCTGGGGTGACAGCCAGGCCGATTCGACCCATCTCACCTTCGGGCAAACCCTTTGTCGCTTTCGTCCAGGTCTGGCCACGGTCGCTGGATGTGTGGATGCCCGATCCAGGGCCACCGCCAAGAAATGACCACACCCGCCGGCGGCGCTGATAGGTCGCGGCGTAGATGACGTCGGGGTCATCTGGCGCGAAGACCGCACTGGTCACGCCGGTGTCGTCATCCACGGACAGCACCAGCTCCCACGTCGCACCGCCGTCGGTGGTCTTGTAGAGGCCTCTCTCGCCGCCGGAGGACCACAACGGACCCTCAGCCGCGACGTAGACGACATTGCCATCGCGTGGATCGATCAGGATGTCGCTGATGTGTTCGGATCGCTCCAGCCCGATTTGCAACCAGGATTCGCCACCATCGTCGCTGCGATAGACGCCATCACCCCATGCCACGTGTCGGCCGCTCACGGCCTCGCCCGTCCCAACCCAGATCACTTCCGGGTGGGACGGGTCTATTCGCACACAGCCGATCGAATAGGACGGCTGCTCATCGAACAGCGGCTTCCACGTGATGCCAGCGTTGTCCGTACGCCACACACCACCCGAGCCAACTGCCACGTACCAGGTGGTCGGACGCGACGGATGAATGGCGATGTCCGCGATGCGACCACCCATGAAGGCGGGACCAATGCTGCGCATGGCCAACCCGGCCATGGCCTTTTCGATCGGCGTCTTCTCGGACTCTTCGTCGGTGCTGTTGTTCGACATCGCCCAAACCTAGGGCCCGGACGAAACCGGGTCGAACGATTGTGTGGGGTTAGGACCCCGGTGCGTCCGCCCAGCGGAGGTACGGCTTGACCTCGACCACGTTCTCGAACGTCGAGACTGCTTCTTCGGTCGACATTCCGGGAGACACGATGACCCGGTCTCCGGGCTGCCAATCGGCGGGGGTCGCAATCGCGTCCCGGTCCGTGGCCTGCAGTGCGTCAATCACTCGAACAATCTCGTCGAAGTTACGTCCGACGGACTTCGGGTACGTGAGGCTGAGTCGCAGCACATTATCCGGGTCGATAATGAAGACGGAGCGCACCGTCGATGTATCACCGGCGCCGGGGTGGATCATGTCGTACAACTCGGCGACCGTGCGATCCGGGTCGGCAACGATCGGGAAGTTGAGCGCCGTACCGGAAACCTCGCCGATGTCAGGGGCCCATCCGTGGTGAACTTCGATCGGATCGACAGACAGCGCCATGGCCTTCGTGTTGCGCTTCGCGAACTCGCTCTCGAGTGCGGCGGTGCGGCCGAGCTCGGTAGTACACACCGGGGTGTAGTCCGCAGGATGGCTGAAGAAGACCGCCCAGGAACCGGCCTTCCAGTCGTGGAACGACACCTCGCCGTCGGTTGTGTCAGCGGTGAAGTCGGGGGCGACATCTCCCAGATGCAAACTCATGATTGTTCCTCTCGATCAAAGCATCCGGCGGACGCCGAACACCTCAGACAATTGTACGTACAATTGGAGAGGATGGCCTATGAAGTGCGGCACATCAGTGGGCAGCAGCGTGTGTTTCTTCGCCCGACCCGGCCTTCACGCGATCCATGACCGTTGCGACGATCGCTCCCCACGCCAGGCCAACAACCGCAGAGATCGCCGTGTTGATCAACCAGCCCAGCACGCCTCCGATTCCTCCCACATCCTTGACCGACTCCTCAAGGTCGTGCACGACGTCGTAGGGCCAGTCCCAGCCGAGCTCGTGCGCACCGACGATCAGGATGTGTCCACCCACCCACAACATCGCAGCGGTGCCGACGACGGTGAGCAGCGTCAGTAGCTTCGGCATGCCGTTCACCAGCATGCGGCCGAACTTCTGTGATGTTTCCGATTCGCGTTCGGCCAATGACAGTCCGATGTCATCCATCTTCACGATCAGGGCGACCACGCCGTACACGACCGCGGTGATCATGAGCGCAACGACCACAAGGATGACACCTCGCGAGACGACACCCTCGTCGAGCACTTCCTTGAGCGAGATCACCATGATCTCCGCCGAAAGGATGAAGTCCGTGCGGATCGCGCCGGAGACGGTCTTCGCTTCGGCCTCCGGGCCCTGCATGGCCACGGGCACATCATGGTCGTGATCATCACCTTTGATCTTGTGAATGATCTTGTGTGCCCCCTCGTAGCAGAGGAACGTTCCGCCGAACATCAGAATGATCTCGACCAGAACCGGCGCGACCTCGCTCAGGATCAGCGCCACTGGAAGGATGAAGAACAGTTTGTTCTTGAGCGAACCGGTCGCGATTCGTTTGATGATCGGGAGTTCCCGATCAGCTGCGAGCCCGTGCACGTACGCCGGAGTCACCGCGGTGTCGTCGACCACTACACCAGCAGCCTTCGCACTCGCCCTGCCAGCAGCCGCGCCGACATCGTCGATCGACGCCGCGGCAAGCTTCGCCAGCGCCGCCACATCATCGAGTAGTCCAACCAGACCACCAGCCATGTTGTCTCCTTCACCTGCACCCAGGACCGGACTTCAGGCTAATTTCGTCGCCGCTTCCGGGGTGGGACTTAGTGCCCTTCTGTGCAATCGGCAGTTTGGAGACGATGAGTGAGTGGCAGCACCTCCTACCGTCATCGCGATCGGCGGACACTCTTTGCTGGAGCCCGATCTCCCTCCGACGGTTGCCAACCAGTTCGCGGTAACCCGCGAGGCGATGAAGCCGGTCGCCGATCTCATTGAACGGGGCGAACACCTCGTCCTGACCCATGGCAACGGCCCGCAGATTGGCTTCATGCAACTACGTTCCGAACTTGCGGCCGGGACCGTTCCCGAGGTTCCCCTCGATTCGCTCGTCGCCGACAGCCAAGGGGCGATGGGATACATGATCGAACGAGCGCTGCGGGCTGAACTTCGTCAACGGGGTAACAACACCGACGTCGTGACGATCGTGACCGAGGTGGAGGTTGATCCCAACGATCCGGCATTCGAGTCCCCCAACAAGCCGATCGGCCGGTTCTACGACCTCGACGAGGCCGAAGCGCTGGCTGCCGAGCACGGGTGGCAGCTGATGAAGGATCCGCGACGCGGCGCTCGACGAGTCGTGCCTTCCCCCCAGCCAGTCCGCATTGTTCAGATGTCCACAATCCAGAAGCTGTGCGACCTCGGCATCACGGTGATCTGCTGCGGTGGCGGAGGTATCCCCGTGAGCAAAACCGACGATGGCCAGATCCTGGGTCACGAAGCGGTCATCGACAAGGACCGGGTCAGCATGGTCTTGGCCGTGAAACTTGGCTCGCCGAAGCTGATCATCACAACCAGCGTGGACTACGTCTACGAGGACTTCTACTCCGATTCGCCCACGCCGCGGCCCGAGCTAACCAGGGCCGAGGCATCCACGCTGGCCGCTGCCGGCCATTTCGCCGCCGGAAGTATGGGACCCAAAGTCGAGGCTGCCATCAGCTACCTCGACGAGATAGATGGCGAAATGATCATCTGCAGCCCGGCCGATCTCGTGACCGCGGTGGATGGAGCCGCCGGCACCCACATCAGGAGGGACAATGACCAGCTACCTCGGTGAGAGTCTGCTGACCACCCAGGAGTGGTCGATCGACAAGTTGCATGCAGTTCGAACCGTTGCCCGAAGGTTGGCAGCGCTCGATCGACAGGGCATCAAGACCCCGTTGTGTCCGAACGAGCTCGCCTGGGCCGTGTTCTTCGACCAATCGACCCGCACCAAGAGCGCATGGGGAGGCGCGGCGGCTCGGCTCGGTATGCAGCCCGTGATCGTCGACGGATCATCAACCCAGGTTTCCCATGGAGAGACGGCGATCGAGACCGGCGCCATGCTCGGGATGAACGCACACGCGATGGGCATCCGCCACGACCTCATCCTCGGGGAGGGCAATACGTTCATCCGTGACATCAAGACCGGCATCGACGACTACCTCGCCGCCACGGATGACAGCCGCAAGGTTCCGATCGTGAACCTGCAGTGTGATGTGGACCACCCCACCCAGACGATGGCCGATCTCCTCTGGCTCGAAGACAACTTCGACGACCTCGCCGATCGGAACATCACGGTGAGCTGGGCCTACTCCCCTTCCTACGCCAAGCCACTGTCGGTTCCGCAAGGGCTCGTTACGTTGCTCACCCGTTTCGGGGCCAACGTGACCCTCGCCCACCCGCCTGGCTACCAGCTCACCGACGCCACAATGGCTGCCGCCGAGAGCAACACCGCGGGCGGAGGATCGTTCCGTGTCGTCGACTCCATGGATGAAGCTTTTGCCGACGCCGACGTCGTCTATCCCAAGAGTTGGGGCGCCTACGACCTCATGGTGGACCGGGTCGATGCCAACGCTTCTGGCGACAAGGACGAGCTCGCCGCAATCGAGGGTCGAGCACTGGAACGCAACGCCCAGTTCACAGATTGGATCTGCGACGAGCGACGAATGGCGACGACTCGTGAGGGAGACGCGTTGTACATGCACTGCTTGCCCGCAGACATCGGCGCCGAAGTCAGCGCCGGCGTGATGGAGCAACACAAGGTGAACGTGGCCCGTGAGGCCAACTGGAAGATGTACGTCGTAATGGCGCTTCTCGCCGGGGCCAAGGTTCCGGAGTTGGATGCCGTATTGACGTCTCTTGAGGAAGGAAACCAATGACCGCCAATCTGGACACTCGGGTCGCGGAACTGAGTGCGCTGTATCTCGATCTCGCCAGTGAAATCCTGCGTGAGGCGATCCGCATCCCCGCGGACTACGTGGACCGCGATGCCGACGCGGGCGGTGACCCGGAATCGGGACTGAGCAACCACGAACAACCCCGACTCGAGTTCCTGAAGCAATCGATCGTAGATATCGGTGCGGTGCGCTTTCCTGAGGATGTCTGGTTCGACGACTACGGCAACCTCGTCTGGTTCGTCACCGACCCCGAGGATGGCATCCATCCCGATGACAAGAAGGTCGTTTACTTCGACGGTCACACGGACACGGTGCAAGCCCTGCGTGGCGCCTGGCGGGAGAAGCTCGGGGGAATCGACGCCTATGACGGCCTCGTGGACATCGACGCCGTGGATCGGGACTTCCTGCGCAGCGAGTTGGGTCATGTCCCGCCCGACGACGAGTGGGACAACCTGATCTTCGGCCGGGGTTCCGCCGACCAGCTCAGCGGCGTCATTTCGCAGATTCTGGCCACAAAGATCGCGCTCGAACTTGCGCCCGAGGGAGCGCTCAAAGGTGTCGTCATCCGGGCCTACGGCTCCGTGTGCGAGGAGGACAACGACGGGGGCGGTCCCATGTATCTGATGAAGGAGGTGCTCCCAGGAGCTACGCCCGACCTTGTGCCGGACGTGGTCATCCTCACGGAAGGCACCGGCGACGCCCACAAGGGTGCTCTCGGCATCTACCGAGGGCAACGGGGCCGCATGCAGATCGAAGTCACCGTGACGGGCCGCTCATGCCATGGCTCGATGCCGTGGGAAGGACTGAATCCACTCGAGTTCGGTGGCGCAATCATCGCCGAGGCAGCACAGCGCTACGACGCCCGCGACGGCTTCCTCGACGACCCGTTCCTCGGTCACGGCACGCGAACGGCGTCGTGGTCGCAACTCGAGACGCCCAGCGATTGCGCCGTGCCCGATCGATTCACCTTCCGCTTTGATCGCAGACTGACGGCAGGCGAGCTTCCTGCGGCTGCGTTGGCCGATGTCGAGCGTCTCGACGCGGTGTCCGCTGCGCGCGACGCCGGTCTCACGGTCGACATCGCCGTGCCCGTCTATGAGCGCACGACCTGGAACGGGTATTCCCTCGGCAACGAGCAGATCTACATGGGCTGGACCACACCTGAGGATCACGCCGCCATCACCACCGCGTCCGAGGTCTACGAAGCCGTTGTTGCCCCCAACGTGGATCCATCGCCTCGAGAAGACGGCGGCCTACGAAAGGAAGCCCGCGTCGATCGCTGGATCTTCTCCACCGACGGCGTCGGATTCCCGATTCCGGAGGACAACGCCTCGATCGCTGTGCCTGACTCAAAGGCGTGGATATCAGAGAGCGGCTTCAAACATCCGGCGATGTTCGGATTCGGCCCCGGCATCGAGCAGAACACGCACAAGATCGGCGAATGTGTCGACAAACGCGAGCTCCGACTGGTCATCGCGTTTTTGGCCCGATTCCCCAGCGCCTTCGCGGCGGCCGAGCAGAGCTGATGGATATCACCCCACGGGACCGGGTTCTCATGGCGATCAACCATGAGGTCCCCGATCGCCCGCCCATCGTGCTCGGTACGAGCAACGCGACCGGCATCAAGATGGCGACCTACCAGAAGCTCAAAGTGTTGCTCGGCATCGATGCGCCTGATGACTACCTCTACGACTGGCCCGAGCTCGGCACGGCCGCGATCGATGAGGAAACCATGCTGCGACTTCACTCGGACGTTCGTGGTGTGCTTGACCTTGAGCCGGCCACGGTGCTCGGCCGCAATCGAGGCCGCGAACCCCACAGCGACTACGTCGACTCCTGGGGATCCGGCGCACGTGAGATCAAACCGGGCGACTGGTTTCCCATGGTGCACCCGCTCGCGTCCGCTACGACCGTCGAGGAGATCGAGGCCCACGAGTGGCCGGACATGACCGACCCCACCCGCATCGCCCATGTGGCCGAGCAGGCCAAGCAGCTCGCCGATGACGGCCAATACGCGATCATGGCGACACCCTGGCTGCTGTTTCCGCTCGAGCGCGCATTCGCCATGCAGGGTATGGACACGTTCCTCATGAACATGGTGATCTATCCAGACTTCGCTGAGGCCTTGTTGTGGAAGCTGCAGGAGATGTGCAAGGCACTGATGGGGCCGTTCCTTGCGGCGCTTGGACCCAATGTCGACATCATCAAGATTGGCGACGACCTCGGCACCCAGGAGAGCCTGCTGATGTCACCCGATATGTACCGCCAGGTGCTCAAGCCGATTCACGCCGACTGGGTCGACTTCATCAAGGCCAGGACGGACGCGAAACTGTTCTTCCACACGGACGGCGATGTGTTCCCCCTCATTGACGATTTCGTGGATATGGGCATCGACATTCTGAACCCGATCCAGACCTCGGCCGGCAAGATGTCGAACATCGAGGAACTCGCAAGTCGCTATGGTTCGAAGATCGTCTTCTGCGGCGCGATCGACACCCAGCGGATCCTGCCTCACGGCACTCCAGACGAGGTCCGGGCGGAGGTGCGACGCGTGATCGACATACTCGGACCAACCGGCGGCTACATGGTCTCGTCAGTTCACACGATCATGAATGACGTGCCAGCAGAGAACGTGCTGGCTTTGGTCGATGCAGTGGAGGAATACGGCCGCGAGGCGGCCCGGAGGTAAACCCAATGTCCAACGAAGAACTACTCGATGTCCTGTACGACGCGGTCGTGCGCGGCGACCGGGACACGGCCGTGACCCAGGTGAAGAGCGGACTCGAGTCGGGTGTCGCACCGATGACGATGTTGTTCGACTCGATGATTCCGGCGCTGGAGGAGGTTGGATCCCTCTTCGAAACGGGCGAAATCTTCCTGCCCGAGATGCTCGTCGCCGGGCGGGCCATGCAAGCAGGCATGGATCTTGTGCGTCCTCATCTCGCGGATGAAACCGCCGCCCACGCTGGGACGTTCGTGATGGGGACCATCGCCGGTGACATTCACGACATTGGCAAGAACCTCTGCAACGTGATGCTTGAAGGCAACGGTTTCAAGGTGATCGATCTCGGCATCAATGTCCCGCCGGAAGAGTTCGTCGCTGCGATCTCGGAACACAAACCCGACGCGGTCGGATTGAGCGCCTTTCTGACCACGACCATGCCCGAGCTCAAGACGACCATCGACGCCCTCATCGAAGCTGGCGTGCGGGACGGCACGAAAATCCTGGTTGGTGGTGCTCCGGTAACCCAGGAGCACGCCGACGAGATCGGCGCGGACGGGTACGCACCGAACGCCGCAGTTCTGGTCCGCACCGTCAAGGAACTGATCGCCGCATAGATCCCTCTGGGGGGCTCGGGGCGAAGCAGGTTGGCTCAGCCGGTGAAACCGGCCTCTTTGTGGGCGCCATCACAGAAGGGTTTGTTGGCCGAGTGGCCGCAGCGGCAGAGATTCACACGATTTCGGACCTCGACCGGCGCGCCGTCGGCGCGTTCGATGGGAATGCCGCCCGTTATCCAGATCGGGCCATCGGGGATGATCCCGACCTCGGCTGGCAAGCTGGGTTCGACGGCAGCACCGTCAACTTCGAACGTCAACGCCCCGGAGGGGCACTTTTCGACCATTGCCATGACCTGCGCGCGAATCTGCGTGTCGTCGGTGTCACCAGCCATCTTCCAGACATTGGACACCTGGTTTCCACAGAACCCGGCATGGACACAGGTGGCCCGGTCATCAAACACTTCGATGCCGGTGCCCGGGTAGCTCTTGCGCCGCTCTTCGTATGATTCGGTAGGCGCCGTTTCGGTGCCATCGAATCCTTCGGCAGCATGGGCTCCGTCGCAGAACGGCTTCTTGGCGGAATCCCCGCAGCGACACAGGGCGTACGTTGCACGGGTCTCCAGTGCGTCGCCGGTCTGCCAGGTCAGCGGCTCGCCATGTTCAGACATGATCGGCTCTTTCACCCGCAGGGGCACCGAACCGGAGACGAGGTATGGACCGTTCTCCTTGACCGTTACCTGCGCACCGTCGTCTGCCATGAATACCCCCAAAGTGTCGTTGGGTGCAGATTATCTCAACCGGTTGGCTTGCCGGGTGTGGCAAGCTCGCAGCCATGACAACACACACCGTGCACGACCTCTACGCCGCTCAACGATCCGAACTCACCGACACACTTAGGTCGTTGACTGCGGAGCAGGCGGCGACGCCCGTTCCCACCTGCCCGGGCTGGTCCGTCAAGGACGTGATGGCCCATGTGAGCGGTCTGGTCGCCGAGAAGTTGGCCGAGGTGCCACCTCCTCTTGGGTCCGACGAGGCAACCGCCCGGCAGGTTCAGGACCGTGCCGGCATGAGCCTCGCAGAGGTGTGCGACGAATGGGAGCACAACGCGTCGGCGTTTAGCGCCGTGGCAACAGATGACTCGCCATTCATCCAGCCCTTCCTCTGTGACCTCGTGGTGCACTCCCACGACATCCAGGAGGCGCTTTCATTGCCCATCGATGCAACATCACCCGCGACCGTCTACGCGGCGGAGCGTTACCTCGGTCTCCTACAGGAACGAGCCGCCGAGCAGGATGATGTCGCATTGACGGTCGACCTGACCGACGGCCACACGCACGAGGCAGCCGCCGGGTCAACGCCGCTGACGTTGCGGGCCACTGCGTTCGACGTTCTTAGATCAGTGACCGCCCGTCGCACCCGCAGCGAAGTCGCCGGACTCGACTGGAGCGCCGATCCGTCCGCGTTGCTCGACTCCGGCTTCGCTCAGTACGGCGCCCTCACCGACTGATTGGCTCAGGTCAGTCGTTGTCGGTGGTGCCCGCACCAGCTCCGGCCAGGCGGCTTGCCTCGGTTGCCGGCGCATAGACCCGGTGGGCGAATGTGGCCAATGCCGAGAACGTGACGTCGTCGACTTCCACACGATCGAATCGCTCGTCCTCGGAAGGCAGCGCCGCCTGACGTCTGATCATCACCGCAACCGGGCCGACCGACAAACCACCCTCAACCCGAATGCCGCCTGACGTGACGTAGCAACGGCCCTCTCCCCAGTCGATGACGTAACCCCCGTCGTCGGCGTCGAGCGTGGCGGACAGGAACGGAGCAATGAAGATCGGCTCACTCGTTGGGCCCAACTCGAGGTCCTCGCAATCGGCCTCGTCGGCGATCGACGTGCCGACACAGACAGCGCAGAGCACAGGACCAGATGAGCGCCACTGTTCGTCCGGCATCAGATCGGCAATGGCGGAGCCGTCGACCGACTGCAGGAGCCGCACCACCATTGCGCCCACCGGGAGTCCTCCCTCGGCCAGCCGGCGCGCCGCAAAGGCGGCTTCCTCGGTTAGTCCCCACGGGTAGCCAGCACCACGAAACGCTTTGGCGATCAGTGACTGGAATTCCCCCAACGAGAGGTTCATGCGGCCGGGTTCTCCAGCGGGTACGTCCATCCATCCGGGTCGGTCGTCGCTAGTTCGTCGGGAAACGGTGCACCCCGGAACATGTTGATGCGCACCCAGCGATCCGAACGCGGATCGAAGTGGGTCGCACCAAAGAAGGCGAGTTTGGCCCGCAGCATGTCGATCGGGAGCATGGTTGCGTCAATGGTGTTGTCGCGGATCTCCGAGTAGGGAGAGCTGTGCACGACCGTCAGCCGACGAGCCATGTGACGGTGTTCGGGATGAACCCGAAGGAACCTCGCCAGCGTGGCTGCGGGATCCCATGTCGCAAGGTCCGCATACATACGAGCCGCATCACGACCAGGTTGAAGCGGTTGTTCGTACTCACCGATCGGTTCTGACTCGCGCTCCCCCAGCCGCGGCTCGAGTTTCTCCTCCGAGACGTACCAGGCTCGAGCGTTGGCGTCGGCGGAGTTCCAGTCGATCTCCAGTGCCCAGCCGTAGTTAGCCGCGAGCTGATCCCGAACCATGGAGACCGTTGTCGATCCGTCGATCGAGGCGGGCGACGACTCGTCCGCATGCATCGTCTCGGACAGCTCATCGACGAGCGGGCCATACGGCTCGAGCATCAACGACACGACGAGCTCCTGTCCCTCGAGGGACAACGCTGTCTCCGCCCACTTCATCAGCGCGTCCCACGGCATCACATCGTCCGATGAGATCGTCGCCACGTACTCGTCGAGAGCATCTAGATCCTGTCGTAGCGCGACGAGTTTCACCTTCTGCATCTCGTGTTCGGAGTGCCAGAGCTCAACCGACCGGCGAGCTCGGCGAACGAAACCACGGAATACGTCGACTTCGTCCGCGGTCGCCGACTCGACCCCACGAACGCGTGCCAGTGCTTCCTCGCGGGCCAGAATCCAATTGTTGATCAGCCGCGGATGTGTGACGAGAAACGGCGCCATGCCGAGCCCAGTGGAGTTGCCGATGCCGAAGCGTCGACGAATCTCGGGATCGAGGCGAACGGCGTCGGGTGAGGCCACCGCCGCCATGTGCTCAACCAGGTCCATGACGAAGGTTCGGATGAGGTACACGGTGAGCATCTCCGCCTGGAACGGCGCGATCAGCTCGGGCCGATCGGCGATTGACTGACGATCGGCGGCGCCGAACTTGCCGCTCCCGTAGACGGCGGTCGTACGCATGAGGTACCCGACATTCTCCACGGCCTCGACGTCTGGTTGGCGACCGGCTGCCAGCGCGTCGACGACCGTTGACCACAAGCGAACCGAGCGGTTCGCACGGGAAAGAGTGAGTTCGTCACCGGAAATGCGGCCCACTTCCTGCAACGGCACGTTGGCCCGTAGTCGTTCCACATCCGCTTCGGTGGCCACACCATCATGAAGCGCGAACGTACAGTCCCACGCGGTGGCGATGACCCGATCGGATCGCATGTCATCGGGCAGGTCATGAGCGAACGCAACGAGGGTGTACGTGCGATCGGGCGTAGTCGCCGTATAGAGAGCGATCCCGACACCGTCCTCATCGATATCGAAACGAGGCCGGTCGAAGGTCCACGCTTCGTCCTTTATCCGCCGTAACAGAATCCGCATGAACGACAAACGCGACTGGTGGAACGAACCCATACGGGCGAGACGCATTACCACATCGGGAGGACGGAGTTCCACGGTCGCACTCATCTACCGCGTCTCCCTGGGTCCGAAGTTCTCGGCGAAGAACCGATACCAGTTGTCGCCCATCACGGCAGCAACTCCGTGGTCGTCGAAACCGACCGCACGGAGTCCGGATTCGATGTTGCCGAAGTCCGTGTTGGATTCGAACCACGATGGCTGCGGCGGAAAGCCTGGAGCCGATGCGGAGCCCTCGCCATAGTCGATACCTTTCGTCCAACGCCCAACCCGCATCCATTCCACGATGCTGTCGGGTTGGTCCTGGCACAGGTCGCTGCCGATTCCGAAGTGTTCGACGCCGTACGTCTCTGCCGTGTCCGCCACCATCTGACAGAAGCTCTCCACCGTGCAGTCCGATCCGTCTCTCAGGTGATGCGGGTAGAGCGAGAACCCCATCATTCCGCCGTTGTCCGTGACCGCTCGGATCACGTCGTCCCGTTTGTTCCGTAGAGCCGGATGCCAGACGTGTGGGTTCGCGTGGGTGATGGCGATCGGCCGTTCGGACACTTCCGCGGCCTCAATGGTGGAACGATCAGCGGAGTGGCTCATGTCCACGACGAGTCCGACCCGGTTCATCTCTTTGATGACTTCCCTGCCCATCCGGGTGATGCCGGGGTCTTCCGTTTCGTAACAGCCGGTCGCGAGCAGAGACTGATTGTTGTAGCTGAGCTGCATGAACCGTGCACCAAGCGTGTGCAGGATCTCGACGAGGTCGATGTCGGCTTCGATCGGCGACGGATTCTGGAAACCAAAGAAGATCGCGGTTCGGTTGGTCTCCCGAGCCCGATCGACATCCGCTGCGGTTTTGCCGTGCAGGATCAGGTCTCGATGCTGATCAAACCATCGGTTCCATTTGGAGATCTCGGCCACGGTTTCACGGAACGTCTCGTGGTACACGATGGTCACATGAACCGCATCGACCTCACCCTCGCGCATCTCGCGAAAGATCGATTCAGACCAGTTGGCGAACTGCAAGCAGTCGATGCGGTACATAGGCACCAAGTTACGACCGAACCGGGGTCGGAGACATGATCGAAGCGACCCTCCACCCGATTGTGAACTAACGACGAGCGACCGCGTCGCGGATTTGTGTGGCCGCTTGGGTAATCGTCTCCGTTGGCATCGCAATCGTCATCCGGGCGAAGCCGGCGCCCTCACGGCCGAACCAATGTCCGGGACTGATGGCAATGCCGGCCTCCGCCGCCAACCACCGGGGGATCTCGGGGACATCGAGTCCGAGCTCGCGCAGATCCAACCATGCCAGATACGTGCCCTCGAGCGGCATGAGCTTCACCTCTGCAGGAAGCGTCGATCGCAGCACCTCCACGTTGGCGGCCAGGAGCACAAGCAATTCGTCCAGCCAGTCGCCGCCCAGACGGTACGCCACCTCGAACGCCTCGATGCCGAACACGTTGTTTCGCGTCAGATGCAGCTGCGAGCTCCGGTCTTGGAATCGCTCAGCGACCTCGTCGTCAGGAGTGATCAACAACGTGTCACATACACCGGCAAGACCGAACGTCTTGATGGGTCCATTCGTCGACGCCCAACGTACGTCAGTCCCTGCGGCGGCAGTGCCGAAGGGCACGAATCGATGGGGAGACAATGCGAGGTCCTCGTGGATCTCGTCGGCGAGTACGAAGACGTCGTGCTCGGCGCAGATCGCCGCCACGTCGTGTAGTTCGCTCTCGGCCCACACCCGACCCACGGGGTTGTGGGGGCTGCACAGGATGAGCAGTCGATTCCGGCTCTCCGCCGCCTTGGCAGCGAGGTCCTCCAAATCGAAGGTGTAGCCGCCATCGGATTCCAGCAACGAGTTTTTGACAACCGAGCGGCCTCCCGCCCCGATGATTGTCTTGAAGTCCGTGAACACCGGGGACTGAAGAATGACCCCATCGCCGGGGTCCGTCAGCAGTTCGATCAACGTTCCGACAGAGGTACCGATGCTGGGGCTGACCTTGGTGTGCAGTCCTGACGGACCCAATCCATGCCGGGACTGTGTCCAATCCCAGTACGCGTCGATCACCGGTTCTGGTCGGGTCTCGTACCCATACCAACCGTCGGCCGCGCGCCGACGCAACGCATCGACGATGGGTTCGGCAAGTGCGATCTCGGGCTCGGCAATCCACAGCGGAAGAAGATCCCGGTCAGATCCAAAATGACGCATCAGCGTCGCTGCATCGGTCCCCTGACGACGGCCCATGCGGTCCATTCAGACGGCAGTCCCTGCGACGTCATACCCAGCCTCATCGATGGCCTCGATGATTGCGGTGTCGTCGCCCCCGGTTACGGCGACGGTCTTTGCCTCGAGATCGATCGTGACGTCAGATACTCCGTCGACGTTGACGACCTCACCATTGATCGCGCTCACACAGTGTTCGCAGCTCATGCCGGGGACGTTGAAGATGGTTGTTGAACTCACGGTGTAGCTCCTGGGAGAGTAGAAGATCGGTAGCCGGCGAACCCGCGTAGACGAAGACTATTGCTGACAACGAAGAGCGACGACATTCCCATCGCTCCGGCGGCGATCATCGGATTCAGAACGCCGAATGCGGCGAGCGGGATTGCGGCGGCGTTGTAGGCGAATGCCCAGAACAGGTTGCCTTTGATGGTGGACAGTGTGCGACGGGAGAGAGCGATGGCATCGGCCACGGCTCGGAGGTCTCCGCTCACGATCGTCAGGTCGGACGCTTCGATGGCCACGTCCGTGCCGGTACCAACAGCGATGCCGAGGTCGGCCTGCGCCAGCGCCGGTGCGTCGTTGATGCCGTCGCCCACCATGGCAACGCGTTTGCCCTCGGACTGCAGACGTTGCACGACCGCAGCTTTGTCGTCGGGATACACCTCCGCGATCACATCGTCGATTCCGACCTCCGCCGCGACCGCTCGTGCGGTTCGTTCGTTGTCACCTGTGAGCAAGGTGGTCGTCAGCCCTTGGTCGTGAAGCGCCTCGATCGCAGCCTTCGATGTTTCTTTGATGCGGTCCGAAACAACCAGCACGATCTCTGCGGTTGCTCCCCTTCCCGCGAGGACGGCCGTGGAGCCACGCTCCTCTGCGGCAGTAGCCAGCGCATCAACGCCGGAGGGCACCGTGTCGAAGAGGCTGCGGCGTCCAACGCGGACGTCTTCGCCAGCAACGGTCGCAACGACTCCCTGACCAGGCGTGTTTCGGAAGCCGTCCGTCTCGAGGTGGGTCTCGACCGCGTTGGCGCTCGCCGCCGCAATGGGGTGCTCGGACAGCGCCTCCGCCGATGCTGCCAACGAGAGGACATGGTCTCGGTCGGCATCGCTGAGATCCGCCGTCTGCACGTCGGTCAGGGTCATTGCACCTTCGGTGATCGTGCCGGTCTTGTCGACGATCACTGCGTCGACAGCCCGCGTGTCTTCCAGAACTTCGCCGCCCTTGATGATCACCCCGAGCTGCGCTCCTCGACCGGTGCCGACCATGATCCCCAGCGGTGTCGCCAAACCAAGCGCACACGGGCAGGCGATGATCAGCACGGCGACGGAGGCGGTGAACGACTCCCCTGCCTCGTTGCCAAGGACCAGCCACGCCACGAGCGTTACCAGCGCGGTCAGAATCGCCGCGGGGACAAAGACGGCCGCTACCCGATCGGCCAACCGCTGCACTTCCGCTCGGCTGCCCTGAGCTTCGTCAACCAATCGGATGATCTGCGCCAATGCCGTGTCGGCGCCAACTCTCGTGGCTTCCACGACCAGACTGCCGTTGGCGTTGATCGTGGCGCCGATGACCTCATCACCGGGACCGACCTCGACGGGAACCGGCTCACCGGTGACCATCGACGCGTCCACGGCGGATCGCCCGTCGACGACGGTTCCGTCCGTGGCGATCTTCTCCCCTGGCCGAACCACAAATCGCATACCAACCGCCAGATCGTCCAATGCAACCTCGCGGCCGTCTTCGAGGCGAGCGGTCTGGGCGCCAAGATCGGCCAGCGACCGGATCGCGTCCCCGGAGCGACGTTTTGCGCGGAGCTCAAACCACTTGCCCAGAAGTATGAGCGTGACGATGACGGCGCCGGTCTCGAAGTAGACATGGCCGTCACCGATGTCACCGAGGAGTACGACGAGCGACCAGACGAGTGCCGACAACGACCCCATCGACACGAGCGTGTCCATCGTGGTCGCACCTTGCCGCAGGTTCATCCAGGCGGCCCGGTGGAATAGCCACCCTGACCACAGGACCACGGGGGTCGCAAGCACCGCGACCAGCCATTCCCAGCCATCGAAGCGGAGCGCCGGAATCATGGAGATCAACATCGCCGGCACGGCAAGGGTGGCGCCTACAACCAGCCGCCGGAACAGGTCGGCTTCGCGGCGGGCTTCGGCTTCTTCTCCCTCTGATGGGTCGATCACGGCATAGCCGAGTGCCTCAATCTCCGATGCGAAGGTGCTGTCCTCCACCGATCCATCGTGGGTAACCGACGCCCTGCCGGTGGCGAAGTTGACCTGGGCGATGTCCACCGCATCGAGCTTGCCCAGCCGACGCTGGATGCGGCTCGCGCAGGCAGCGCAGGTCATCCCATCGATGGACAACTCAGAACGCGTCGTCAAGTCCGTAGCCACACATCGATTCTACTGAGCCTCGACCGATCCCCGGCAGCGATAACGAATGCACCGCCACCGATCTGGCATCATGACGCATGCGCCGCGGCAGCCGAAACGACACATCATCCCGTGTGCCGTCCTCTCGAACATCCGAGCCACCCGCCGGCGGCGCGCTCACGCCGCTCACACCCACCCAGCGCGACGACATCGTGGATCACGCGTTCAACATCCTCGAGACGATCGGCATGGCCGGCACGCCCGCACCGTTCCTCGATCGGCTCATTGAGGTGGGGGCCTCTCAACGCGACGACGGCCGACTCACCATGCCGCGTCCAATGGTCGAAGCCGCTCTGGAGCGATCGCCTTCCTCAGTGTCGTTGCCCGGCTTCGTCGAGGATGATGGCCTCACGATCGGAGGCGGCGCCGTCCACATCGGCACGGGTGGTGCCGCCGTCCAGTCACTCGATGCCACAACCGGCCGCTACCGCGACTCCACACTGCAGGACCTGTGGGTGATGATGCGGGTTCTCGATGAGAGCCCACATGTGCACTACGGGCTCCGGCCATTGGTCGCACGGGACATGGAGTCAAGCCTTGATCTAGACATCAACACCGCGTTCGCGGCGACTGCGGCGACGTCGAAACCAACCGGGGTAAGTTTCGCAACGGCCGAACATGTCGACCCGGTCGTGGACTTGTTCGACTTGGCACTCGGTGGGGAGGGCGCGTTCTCGCGTCAGCCGTTTTCGATGGCGGTCGTTGTTCACGTCGTGCCGCCGTTGCGGTTCGCGTCCGAGGGATGCGACATCATCGCTCGGGCGATCGATCGCGGGATGATCATTCAGACCTGTAGCGCCGGCCAGGCGGGGGCGACGAGCCCGGCGTCGCTGGCCGGAGCGCTGGCGCAGGGCCTGGCGGAGATCCTCGCGGGCATCGTCCTGGTGGACTCCATTCGCCCCGGCCACCCGTGTATCCACGCATTCATGCCGTTTGTGTCTGACCTCCGGAGCGGCGCCATGACCGGCGGGAGCGGCGAGGCAGCCATCTCCAGTGCCGCCGCAGCCCAGCTGCTCCGTTCGCTCGACATCCCCCACGCCGTCTCGGCAGGAATCACCGATTCGAAGGTCCAGGACAATCAGGCGGGGTACGAGAAGGGGTACACCGTCGCCCTTGCCGCGCACGCCGGTGCCGACATGGTGCAGCTGTCGGTCGGCATGCTCGGCTCGATCATGGTTGCCAGCCCCGAAAGCCTGGTGATCGATGACGACATGTGCGGCGCGATCCTGCGATCCGTACGTGGAGTGGATGTTCGCCCCGAGTACCTGGACCTCGCCGTCACCGAGTCGGTCGTGACGGGCGACGGCCACTTCCTTGGCCACGAGCAGACCCTTCAGCTGCTGCGCAGCGAGTACGTCTACCCGACCATCGGCGACCGCGCGTCCGTCGCCGAATGGGTCGATGCCGGATCGCCCGAGTTGTGGGCCCAGGCATCGGCGCGGGTTCAGGAGATCGTGGAGGCAGGGAACCCCGGCCATCTCCCCGAGGCACACGAACGAGCGATACGCGAACGATTCGACATCCACCTCGAGGTTCCCCGTTGACCGCCGTCGAGGAATCCTTCGACATCGCAATCATTGGTGGCGGCGCCGTGGGTGCATCCGTTCTGTGGCACCTCGCGGAGGCGGGTCGAACCGACACCGTGCTCATCGAGAAGCATGAACTGACCGCCGGCTCCACCTGGCATGCAGCCGGCAACGTGCCGACGTTCTCGAACAGCTGGCTCGGTCAGCGCGCCGGCAACTATGCGTGGAAGCTCTACTCCGATCTCGCAGCAGACCCTGAGGACCCGATCACGTATCGCCACACGCAGGCGTTCTGGCCCGGCCACACGACGAGTCGGATCGACCATTTCCATCATCTGATGGGTGTCGCCACCGGTCTCGGGTTCGATCTTGAGATCATCTCGACCGCGGACATGGAGGAGATGCACCCGTTCTGGCAGGACGACGGAACCGTGATCGCCGGATTGCTGGACCCCTACGAAGGCGACATTGACCCGAGTGGCCTCACCCACGGCTTCGCTCGTCGAGCCAGGGCGCTAGGGGCGCAGGTTCGCCGCCATACCGAGGTGGTCGATCTCGTCGACACGGGTGCTTCGTGGGAGGTTCACGTCGTCGGCCCGAACGGGCCCTACGTCGTCGCGGCCGACATCATCATCAACGCGGCGGGATTCTACGGCGAGCAGATTTCGGCGATGGCTGACGTCGCGGCGCCTCTCGCCGTTCTGGAACATCAGTACCTGGTCACCGGCCCCGTGGCCGAGCTCGCGGGAATGACCTCGCCGTTTCCGCTCGTCCGCGACCCGGAGCTCATGTTCTACCTTCGCCAGGAACAGGACCGCTTCCTGTTCGGCAACTACGGCCATGAGGGCCGCTCGGTGTGGGACGACGGACCCCCAGCGACGTTCAACGCCTCCCTCTTCGCGGACTCCACCGACGACATCGCTGCCGTGGCGGAGCAGGCGATGGCGCACGTGCCACTTCTCGGAGAGGTCGGAATCGCCGAGTTTGTGAACGGGCCGATCACCTACTCCCCCGACGCCAATCCCTTGGTGGGCCCAGCCGCCGGAACCCGGAACTTCTATCAAGCCGTCGGCGTGCAGATTGGCATCACCCACGCGGCCGCCATCGGCAAGGTGCTGACCGAGATGATCACCGCCGGCGACACCGAATGGGACGTGTGGCCATGGGACCCAAGGCGGTTCGGCAACTGGGCCATGACCGGCAGCGGACACAACACCTACACCCGGAGTCGCGTCCGCGAACTGTACGAACATCAATACGGCGAGCCGTTCCCTCACCGCATCTGGGAGTCGGCTCGTCCGGTGCAACAAAGCCCGCTGTATCAGACCCTCGGCGCGAAGAACGCCCGCTTCGGGCAGATCGCTGGATGGGAGCGCGCCTTCTGGTTTGGCTCGGAGCCGTACGCGCACGACACGCTCAGCTATCGCGACGAACACTGGCATGAGGCCGTCTCCCAGGAATGTCTGGCGGTGCGAGATCGCGTCGGGGTGATGGACCATTGCGGATTCACCCGGTTTGAGGTGTCCGGTGCTGGCGCGGAGCGTTTCCTCGACGGCATGTTCTGTAGCACGATCCCTGCCCTCGGACGGGTGCAACTGGGCTACATGTTGCGGCCGAACGGCACCGTCTGGAGCGAGGCCACGATTGCGCGCCTCGAAGAGGACCGATTCCTTTTGCTGGGGCCGACCGCCGCCCGAGAACGCGACTTCGACTGGTTGTCCCGTCACCTGCCCGGCGACGGCTCGGTGCAGCTCCAGTTCGGTGCTAATCGAACATCGACGCTCATGGTGATGGGCCCGCGCTCTCGTGATCTGCTGTGCCGACTCACCGATGCGGACCTGTCGAAGGAGGCGGCTCCATGGATGTCGGTTCGCGACATCAGCGTCGCCGGTCGCTCCACCACGGCACTGCGGGTCAGCTTTGTCGGTGAACTGGGATGGGAGCTGCACCTCGCCGACGAGGACGTGTGCGACGTGTACAACTCCCTGCAGGAAGCCGGGGTCGATCTCGGCCTTCGCGACTTTGGCTCGTACGCACTCAACGCCATGCGCATCGAGAAGGGCTACCACGGTTGGGGCAGCGAGTTCGGCGTGGAGTACACCCCGTTCGACGCTGGTATTCAACGCTTTGTGAATTTCGACAAAGGAGACTTCATCGGTCGAGCGGCAGCGTTTGAGCGCTCGACAGAAGAAGCCGAGTGGTCGTATGGCGTGTGGACGATCGACACCTCGAGCCTTTCGGACCCGAATGGAGACCCCGCGCCCTCGGCGCCCATACGAGTGGATGGCCGAGCGGTTGGCTTCGTGACGTCGGCCTCCATGGGGTTCCGCACCGGCTCGCGGCTCTGCCTTGGCTACGTGGAGGGGCAATTCGCCTCGACGACGTCAGGCTTCACGATCGATGTCTTTGGCGAGTCGTGTCCGGCCCAGCGTCACGACCACGGTGTCTACGATCCTGGCCACGAACGGCCTCGGAGTTAACCCTCCTGGCGAAACTCCACCAGCACATCACCCAGCCACTCGATGCTCGCGTGAGTGATTGGGTCGACGCAGAGCTGAATGTGCGCGGCCCCCGCGTTCTCGAATTCGCGCAGCTGATCGGCGAGCTCAGCCGGGCTGCCGGTGAGCGGTGCGGCCTGAGCTTCGGCGTCGTAGTCCCCCATCTGCCTGCCAGTCCCGCCGTCCAGGCGAACGAGGACAGCTGCAGTGGCGTCCACGTCACCGGTCGATCGACCGGCGGCGGCGGCCAGCTCGTCAACCCGAGACTTCTCGGCCGCGAAACCGCCAGCGGTGTTTCCATAGCTCGACCACCACATGTTCCACGCCTGCACATGGGGAAGCGTCAGGCCGAGCATGCGCGGACCAATCGAACCGATCATCAAGGGCGGACCGTCGGGACGCGGTGACCGGGGATGGAGGACGCAGTGATCCGCGTCGTAGTAGTCACCGTGGAAGTCGATTTCCCCCTCAGTCAGGAGGGTGCGGACAATTGTGAATGCTTCGGCGAAACGGCTCACCCGCTTGTCGTACGCGAAGCCAAAGGCGTCATATTCGCGTTTGTTCCAGCCCGCGCCGAGTCCGACGATCAGGCGGCCCTCCGAGATTGCATCGACCGTCGCGGCCTGTTTGGCCAGCATGGCCGGCGCATGAAAGCTCGTGGACGCGACGAGTGGGCCAAGTTCTATCGTCGATGTGCTGGCGGCGATTGCGGCCAACGTCGTCCAAGCTTCCCATGGACCCCGGGCGCCGACCGACAGGTCGTAGATCAGATGATCGCCGTACCACACGGAGTCGAATCCAACCGTCTCGGCCGCCTGCGCCATCT
>SHLQ01000112.1 GCA_004282895.1 Acidimicrobiales bacterium | reverse complement strand
CGCTACCACCACGCCGGCCGGGGAAGCGGAATCCGCCACCGCCGCCGGATCCTCTCCGATCCTCAACGTCCCTACTGCGGTATCCCTTCGGAACCTTCACCATTACGCGTGTTCTCCACTCTCCGCCTCAAACTGCAGCCAGCCTACGAGATGACCTCGAAGGTGTGGTGCCGGGAGGTTAGCCGCGGGATGCGGGCCAGCGAATGTCGGTCGTGGGTCGAGGGCCGGGCCGACGGCCGCGGGAACCCCGCACCGTTGGCGCATCCCGACGATGTACCTGCGAACCGGGCCGCGAGCCTGCTGGCCGCTCGCCAATCACGTAGACGGGGCGTCGATCCCGGCGGGTCATGGCGGGCTCGGCCCGTGGTGGGCGGCGAGATCCGTGACTCGGGTGATCACGCGAGATGGGTGTTGACCGCGGCCAGACCAGATAGGTCACCAGATAGACCATCACGGCGATTGACGCGACCTGCGCCAAGAGGAGTTCGGTCGTACGAATCTCGTTCCGCGCCGCGATGGCGACGATTGCCACAACTCCGCAGGCCACGATCACGAAGACCGCGAGGTTCCGACCCCTTCTCATGGCCCCGGAACGTACCCGCGGTGTGCCCGGTGCGCAATTCGAAACGCTCCACGGTGTCCTGGGGGGCTGACTGCCTTCGCGGGTGGTGGGGACCGTAGACTTTCGAGATGCCACGGTCCCATCGTCTCGCGCGCGAACTGCGGGGAACTCTGCTCGTGGTTTTCGTGAGCCTGCTCGTGGTCTGGCTGTTCGCGAAGATCAACGACGACCGTGCGGAAGCGAAGGCGCGAACCGCTGCCGCCGCCCCGGTCACGACCGTCGCAACCACCACAACCACGACCACGGAACCACCGGTCGATGATCACCTGCGTTTGTGCAGCATCGCCGCCTCGTTCCGAGGCGACCTGCAAAGCATCAGTGTCCAACTCGTCGACACCAGTGGCAACGTCTTGTCCAATCCTGGCGATCGGCCGATCGATCTCGGCCTGCACGCGGACGGCGACCTGCAAACCGAAGTCAACGCCGCAGGCGAAGTGGTCGAGCCGTTCGGCATTCCGGCGCCTCGCATCACCAATCCGAGCCGGATCGATCCGTTGGAGTCGGGCCTGTTGGGTGCGCCGCAGCGGCTCGCATTGAAGTTCTACGTCGCCGCGTCGTCACTCAGCCTCGGCCTTGTCGACGCCGACTTCGACGGTGCCGCCACCTATTTCACCGACCTCATCGCCGTGGGCGAGCCGAACGGTTGGAGCTACGAGGAGATCGCGGCGTCGAGTGTGCAGGATCGGTGGCAATCGCTCGTGTCTCGGCCGTCGGGCACCATACCCACGACACTGACGTACATCGAAGACGTCTGCTCGCTCCGGATCGGGACGGGCTTTGTCTACCGCGAGAAGGCAGCCGAGCTGGCCGAACTCGAAGAGATCCTCGTCCCCGGCGACATCGACCCCAGCCTGCTCCCACCACCTACCACTGTGCCGCCTCCTGCCGACGGGTAACCCATGATCCAACGCCGGGTGCTCGTGTCGCTCGCGGCTGCATTGCTTCTTGTGATCGCCGTGCTGTGGTTGTGGTCCGCACGGGGCGAGACCAGCGCATTGGTCGAAATGGAGGAGCTCGTCGAGGCGAGTGACGTCGCTGGTGAGGCCCAGACGGAAGCGCCGGTTGACGACTTTCCGGCGATCGAGGACTCGGCGGTGCGTGATCCGGAATCGCGGACCGCTCCAGCGGCGGGCACGATCGAGGTGGTGCGTGAGACACCCCACGATTCCACCGCCTTTACGCAGGGATTCGAGCTCTTCGACGGCCGTCTGTTCGAAAGCACCGGACTCGTCGGCAGCTCGACGGTTCGCGAGGTCGATCCCGAGACGGGCGTCGTTCTTCGCAGCCTGCCGGTCCCGGAGGTGTTCGCCGAAGGTCTGACCATCGTTGACGACGAGATCGTGCAGATCACCTGGACCGACGAGATCGCGTTTCGGTACAGCATCGACGACTTCACGCCGCTCGGGACCTATTCGTACAACGGTCAGGGATGGGGACTCTGTGACAACGGGGCGCAGCTGGTGATGTCCGATGGGTCGGCGACGCTGACCTTCCGTGACCGCGCCACGTTCGACGCGGAATCCACGGTTCAGGTGACCTACAACGGCGCGCCGGTCGAGGAACTCAACGAGCTTGAGTGTGTCGGCGACTCCGTCTACGCCAACATTTGGAAGAGCGCCTTGATCGTCGAGATCGATGCCGCCTCGGGCGATGTCCTCACGGTCTACAACGCGAATGCGCTGTGGCCCGAGGAGACTCGCGCAAACGCGCAGTCCGTGCTGAACGGGATCGCGTACGACGATGTCGAGGACACGTTCCTGCTCACTGGCAAGAACTGGCCCGTCATGTACGAGGTCCGCCTACACTCGGCGCCGTGAGCAAACCACCGGTCCGCCGGCAAGCGACCCTGCCGATGTTGGCGGTGATGATGAGCCTGATCGCCGTCATGCTCATCGTGTCGATGATGACCGGCGAATGGGTGTTCTTCCTGCTCGGGATCATTGGATTGGGCGCGGGATTGGTCCCGATCATCGGCCGTCGCTGATCGCTGTGGCCGTCGGAAGATACGCACCCTCCCCCACGGGTGACCTCCACGTCGGCAACCTCCGAACGGCACTGCTCGCCTGGTTGTTCGCCCACCACGATGGCGACGCCCTTCTGCTTCGGATGGACGACCTCGATCCGGCTACCAGTTCGCTCGAACATGAGTGCCGGCAACTGGACGACCTCGCTGCACTCGGCGTGACCTTCGATGGGCCCATCCTCCGACAATCAGAGCGCACGGGTGCGTATGGCGACGCAATCGGTCAACTGGAAGACCTCGATCTCACCTACCCCTGTTTCTGTTCTCGGCGCGAGATTCGTGAAGCGGCGAGCGCTCCGCACGTCCATCTTCCCGACGGCGCCTACCCGGGAACGTGCGCGGCGCTGTCCACGGCCGAACGGGCGCACAAGGCGGAGTCACGGCCCGCGGCGCTGCGCGTGCGAGCGAAGGGAATCGAGGTTTCCTTCACGGACCGGGTGTACGGCCCGCATGAGATCGTCGTCGATGACTTCGTGGTCAGGAGAAACGACGGCGTGGCGGCCTACAACCTCGCGTCGGTCGTCGACGATGCGACGCAGGGCGTCGAAGAGGTCGTGCGGGGCGCGGACCTCCTCGATGGCACACCGCGTCAAATCTGGCTGCGCGACACCCTCGGGTTGCCACCGGTGGAGCATGCCCACGTTCCGCTCATGGTGAACGCTGCCGGACACCGCCTTGCGAAACGAGACGGCGCCGTGACCCGGACAGAGCTCCTGGACCTCGGCTGGACCGACGCCATCCTTGTCGAGCGATTGCTGCTGTCGGTCGGAATCACTGCGTCGACCCTCACTGACGCCACCGCGACCTTCGAGCCTGCGGCCTTGCCGACGGAGCCAACTGTCTGGTCGGCGGAGGATCGCTAGAAGAAGAGCTCGGACGACGTGTAGATCAGGAGACCGACGAGGCCACCCACGAGGGTGCCGTTGATGCGGATGAACTGGAGGTCCCGCCCAACCTGAAGCTCGATGCGCTCGGACGTTTCGTTGGCGTCCCAGTTCTGCACCGTATTGGAGATGAGGCCGGCGATCTCGGTGCGGCCGTGCTCCGCGAGGTAGACGACCACCGACCGAATCCACTCATCGATCTTGGCCTGAAGATCCTCGTCGGTGCGCAGTCGCTCGGCCACGGCGATGATCGCTTGCTCGATACGCGCTCGCACCTCGCTGTCCGGTTCCTGCGTTGCATCGCTGAACCCGGCCTGGAGCGACGACCAGAGGTCTTTGGTCCACGCCTGGAACTCGGGGTGATCGAGCAGCTCCGTCTTGAGCTGCTCGCCCTGTTCGATGAGCCGCTCATCGTCGCGCATGCGAACCGCGAGAACCCGCGCCCGATCGTCGAGATCCTTCTTGAAGTGATGATGAGGATTGTGGTCGACCTCTCGGAGAAAGGTCATCACTGCGGAGAAGATACGTTCGAAGACGCGATCATCGACCGGTTCGGGAACCCACCACGGGGATTCCTGGGTAAGTCGACGCCGGAACGTCTCGCGGTTGTCCTCGAGAAAGCTCGCCGCGCCACTGAGGACGACGTTGTACACCTCGTGGTGATGCCCACCGTCCATGCCCGCATCGATGACCCGACCAACGATCGGCGCAACGGGAACCTTTGCGAGACGGTCGCGTACGAGCGAATCCACCAGATCCCGCACATCCTCGTCGTCGCGTAACACTTCAGAGATCGCTCCGGTCACCACCGCCACCTCGGACACGATGGACCGCGCGTGGTCGGGATCGGCCAGCCAGTCGGCGATTCGTTTCGCGATTGCTGCCTGCTCGAGCTTCTCGGAGATGACCTCGCCGGTCAGGAAGTTCGACTGGACGAAGTCCCCCAATCCTTCACCGATCTCATCCTTGCGCTTCGGAATGATCGCCGTATGCGGGATGGGAATCCCCAGCGGGTGTTTGAAGAGGGCGGTCACCGCAAACCAGTCGGCGAACGCGCCGACCATTGCGGCCTCGGCCGTAGCGCGGATGTAGCCGGCCCACGAGTTGTCCTCTTCGATTGCTCGAAACACGATGAAGACGATCGCGGCCAGCAGCAGCATCGATGTCGCCACGACCTTCATCCGCCGAAGTTCGGCTCGTTGTGTTTCTTCCGTCTCGATCTCCACTTCCATCGAGGTTACGGCCGTATCCTTCACGGAGTGCTCACCGTATCCGGATTGGAAAAAGCGCATGGTTCGCGCACGTTGTTCAGCGACGTCACGCTGCAGCTCTCCGACGGTCGACGCGTCGCGCTCATCGGTGGAAACGGCGTCGGCAAGACGACGCTCATCGAGACGATTATCGGCATTCAGGACGCCGACAAGGGGGTCGTGCACAAGTCCAAGGCGCTGACGATCGGGTACCTGCCGCAGGAGCTGCCAGCGGCGACGGATCGTACGGTGCTGGCGGAAACACTCGACGGCGCCACGCACATTCGGGCGATTGCCGAGCGGCTTCGCGTGCTCGAGGAGCGACTGCATTCGGCGGATGAGGCCCAGCTGGAGGAGATCATCGAGCGGTATGGCCAGGCCCAGGCGGAGTTCGAGACCCACGGTGGGTATGCCATCGAATCCGAGGCCCACCGGGTGCTCGCCGGACTTGGTTTCCCGCCTTCGTGGAACGACCGACCGATTCGGGAACTCTCCGGCGGCTGGCGTATGCGGGTTGCCCTCGCCCGACTGTTGCTTTCCGACCCCGATGTCCTGATCCTCGATGAGCCGACGAACCACCTCGATGTCGATTCGGTCGCCTGGCTGGAGAACCACTTGGCGGCGTGGACCGGCGCGCTGTTGTTCGTCTCCCACGATCGCGACTTCATCGACGGTGTCGCCAACCGGATCCTTGAGGTATCAGCCGGCAAAGCCACCGAATACGTCGGCACCTTCGTGGAGTACGTCGCTGCCCGCGAGGAACGAATCGCTCAGCTGGAGGCGCAGGCCGCCCAGCAGCGCAGACAGATCGCGTCGACCGAAGCGTTTATCGACCGATTCCGCTACAAGGCCACAAAGGCCCGTCAGGTGCAGAGCCGCATCAAGGCAATCGAGAAGCTCGACCTGATCGAACTTCCGGGAGAGAAGGAACTGGCGGCGAAGTTCGACTTCCCACAACCACAACGATCGTCTCGGGTCGTGGCCGAGCTGGAACATGCAACGGTCGGCTATGACGGCGAGACAATCCTTTCGGACGTGACGTTTGCTGTCGAGCGAGGTCAGAAGGTCGGCTTGGTCGGACCAAACGGGGCGGGCAAGACGACGTTGATTCGGATGTTGACCGGTCGGCTTCCACCAACTGCCGGAACGGTCACGATCGGGTCCAACGTCGATGTTGCGTCGTTCGCACAGGACCAGGCGGAGGACATGGACCCGGCGCGCACCGTCTACCAGGAACTGATGACGATCACGCCGAAACAAACCACGCGCAACTGGCGAACCGTTCTCGGCAGTTTCGGGTTCAGCGGTGAGGCGGCCGACCGTCGCATCCCTGAACTGTCCGGCGGTGAGCGCACCCGCCTGGCGCTGGCGAAGATCATGGTGTTGCCGGTCAACCTGCTCGTACTGGACGAGCCGACCAATCACCTTGACCTGCCGAGTTGCGACGTTCTCGAAGACGCCCTGCGTGCCTACACCGGCACCGTCCTGCTCGTGACCCACGATCGTCACCTGATCCGCAGTGTCTGTGACGCACTCATCGAGGTTCGGGGAGGCCGGGCCATCTGGCATGACGGCGTGCCCGAGTCCGTCCTCAACCCGTTGGGGACGATGGCCGCCGACGCCGCTGCCGGCCCGTCCGCATCGCCGAAGAAGTCGGGCCACGCCAACAAGAAGAAGGAACGCAAACGCGAAGAGGCCGAAGCCCGCAACGCGAAACACGCGACCACGAAGGATCTCCGCAAGAAGCAACGATCGGCTGAACGGAAGTGGGAGCAGGCCGAGGCCAAGGTCGCGGACCTGCAGGCGCAGCTCGCCGACGCCTCCGTGTACGAGGACAAAGAGAAGATGACCACGATCATCGACGAGTACGAATCGGCCAAGGACCGCGCCGCCCAGCTGATGGCGGAATGGGAACAGACCACGGTCCAGCTCGAATCGGCTGGCGGGTGACGTGCCCGCAACGCTAGACATGCGAGCACCAACGACAGGTGAAACATGAGCGAACAGGACCTGGTTGCGTGGGCGACCGAAATCTCCGCCAAGCCATACGGCGAACGCGTCTACGACATCACTCGTCGAACCATGCGCCAGACGTTGTTTCGCTGGCTCGACATTCGGTCGGAGGGTGAACACCATCTCCTCACCGCGCCGCCGACGATCATCGCTCCGGTGCACCGATCAAATCTCGACAGCCTCATCGTCGGCACGTTGGGCGGCCGGCGCCTTCCGACGCTCGCCAAGGAGTCGCTGTTCAAGATCAAGCCGTTGGGCTGGTGGATCGCGGGGTTGGGTGGGATTCCCCTCGATCGGAATGCCGCCGACCGGGAAGCGACCAAGCTTGCGCGCGACGTGCTCGATTCGGGACGACCGCTGATGATCTTTCCGGAGGGAACCCGTCAGACCGGTCAGGCGATTGGTGAGCTGTTCGATGGCACCACCTGGATCGCAGCCAAGTCAGGTGCGTCCATCGTCCCCGTGGGAATTGCGGGAACGGAAGCCGCGATGCCTCCGGGGGCGAAGTTCCCGCGGCGGGTGCCGGTCGGCGTCGTCGCCGGCGAGCCGATCGAGATGCCCGAGGGCCGGGTGCCACGTTCGGCGTTGACCGAGCTCACCGAGCAGATGCGCGATCGGTTGCAGGCGGTGAACGACCGGGCGCATGAGCTGATTCGGTAACGTGGCTCGGTGCGCATCCTTGTAACGAACGACGACGGCATCGACTCGGTAGGGCTACACGTGCTCGCCAATGCGGTGAAGCACTTTGGCGACGTGACCGTGGTGGCCCCTCTGTTCGAATGCAGCGGCGCCGGGGCCTCGATAGGAACGCTGACCGGCAACTATCCGGTGGTCCACCGCCACGATGTGCCAGCGCTCGATGGTTTGGACTGCTGGTCCGTGTCTGGCCCGCCAGCGCTGTGTGTCATGTATGCGCAGCTCGGGGCGTTCGGCAAACCGTTTGACCTGATCGTCTCCGGGATCAATCCGGGGCAGAACGTGGGTTGGTCGGTGTATCACTCGGGCACGATCGGCGCGGCGTTGACGGGTCGCAATCGCGGCGCGAGCGGCCTCGCGGTGAGCCTCGGGTTCAACGGCAAGGAACTCGAAGGGCAGACGTGGCCGGAGATCGTGTCGGGCATGAAGTGGGACACGGCGGCAGCGATCGCGG
Organism: Acidimicrobiales bacterium; assembly: GCA_004282895.1. Lineage (GTDB taxonomy): Bacteria > Actinomycetota > Acidimicrobiia > Acidimicrobiales > SHLQ01 > SHLQ01. The sequence goes on along the minus strand of SHLQ01000112.1, from coordinate 3,445 downwards.
TGGAGGTTCTCGAGGGGTTCTTCGAGGAGCCGCCAGTCAAACCGGTTGTCATGAACCTGAACGTCCCGAATGGCCCGCTCGACGCGGTCGAGGGTTGGGATGTTGGTGTTGTCGGCAGTGAGCCACCGCGTCGGCTAACCAAGGGCACGCTGGTCGAGGGTGATACGGACGAGCACGGGCAGATCTATCACCTGGAAATGGATTGGGGCTCCGGGCGGACGCTCATCGATGGGACAGACGGCTGGCTGGTCGCCAACAAGAAGGCGTCACTCAGCTGGCTCGGCGACCTGACGAACGACACCCCAAACGGCCCCCATCACGACGCCATAGCCGCCCGCCTAACCACCCTCCTCCACCAAGGGGTCTGACCCCTTTCACCAAAACGGGGTCAGACCCCTTTTGGCTTCAGGTGGGCAAGATGTCGCAGGGCGTTGCTACGTTGTGGGTCTCGCTTCCCCTGTGACAAAAACCGCAAGGAAAGCTCATGCCCCGTCCACCCCGCATCGAATACGAGGGTGCCTGGCACCACGTCATGAACCGTGGCGCATGCCGTCAGAACGTGTTTGTTGACCGTTGGGACCGCCAACTGTTTCTCTCCGAAGTGTCGGACACCGTCGCCCGCCATGGGATCGAGGTCCACTCGTACGTCCTGATGGGAAACCACTATCACCTGCTGGTCCGAACTCCTGAGCCAAATCTCGGCCAGGCGATGCAGTATCTCGTCGGGAGATACACGCAGAAATTCAACGCTCGACACCGTCGCGACGGAGCATTGTTCCGCGGCCGCTACAAGGCGTTGGTCATCGAAAGCGAGAACTACCTCCTTGGCTGCTCGAGGTACATTCACAGGAATCCCATGGAGTTCGGTGTGACGAGCCCCAGCGACTATCGGTGGTCGAGCTATCCGGTCTACGTAGGAGATCGCAAACGCCCGGACTGGCTCCACAGGGCAGAGCTCATCTCTATGGCGGGTTCCGCCGAGCTCTACGAGGCACTGGTGGAGAGCCCAGTCGATACACCCACCGAGGAAATTCTGCGGCGCGATCGCCTGCCAAAGAGATTGGGAGGAAGCGCCGATGCGGCGTAGCCGTATGGCGAAAGGGGTCTGACCCCTTTGGGCAAAAAGGGGTCAGACCCCTTCGGTGAAGTTGGCGGAGGTGGCGTTGGAGAGGGAGCGCAGGGTTTCGGGTTGGATGGGGAAGACGTGGCGGGGTGTTCCGGCTGCGGCCCAAATCCTGTCGTAGGTCTCCAGCGCAGGGTCAACGAATGCCCGAATCGTCGACGCATGGCCAAACGGCGGGACGCCACCGATTGCGAATCCTGTGGTGTCGCGTACGCGGTCGACGTCGGCTCGCCCACAAACTGATCCGCCGGCAACCGCGGCCAGCAAATCTGCATCCACACGATTCGAACCGGACGTGAGCGCAAGGATCAGCTCGCCATCGAGATCGAATACCAGCGACTTCACAATCTGACCGACCTCACATCCAACCGCGGCCGCCGCGTCGACCGCTGTACGCGTACCGTCGGGATACTCAACAATGTCCAGCTCCACGCCAGCGGTCGCCGCAGCATCGAGGACCCGTTGCACACTCGCCGGGGCCATGCTTATCCGGACGATCCCTTGATACGCCAGACACCGAACGAACGTGGCGGCATGTGAAGCTCACACCCGTCTTCCGCGTCGTGGACAGTTGCATCGCCACCCAACGCCGAGCCGTTCAACTTATGTCCCAGCGGAACGACGTCGGCTTCGTCCGCGTGGTTCACGGCCACCAACAACGCATTGTCGCCGGGCCCCCGCTCACAGACCCACGTCCGGCCCGATGTCCATCCCACCGGCGGACCGACCCGTCGGATCTCATGTGATCGCAAGGCAGGCTCGGCGTGACGAAGCTCGAGCAACGAGCGAACAAGGGCGAGGGTGTCGGTGTTCCACGTTGACTCATCGAGGGGGAATCCCTCTCGACAGCCGGGATCCGGTCCACCAGTCATGCCGACTTCGGTGCCGTAGTACAAACACGGCGCCCCTGGCATGGTCAGCAGCAACGCGAGCGCGAGTCGTACCAGTTCAGGTTCGTCGTTCGCGATCGTGCCAATCCGGGCGGTATCGTGGCTGTCCAAGAGGTTGAGCATTGCCAGCCGTTCCGGCCCGTCGTAGAGCTCGGCCAGCGCGTCGATGCGGTCAGCGAACTCGGCGGCGTGGATGCCGTCTGAGATCTCGTACTCGTTGTTGTTGATGACCGCGTCCGGATCGATCCGGTTGCCGATCGCGAACGAGATGATCGCGGTCGTGAGCGGGTAGTTCATCACCCCGTCGAACCGGTTCGACTCCCCCACCCAATCTGCGGCTTCGGTCCAGAGCTCACCCACGAGATAGGCGTCGGGATTGATCGCCCTCACCCGCTTCCGAAACTCCTCCCAGAAGCCCGGGGTGGAGATCTCGTTGGGAACGTCGAGACGCCACCCGTCGATCCCTTGGCGCATCCAGTGTTCACCAACACTCCATAGGAATTCCCGGACGACCTCGTTGTCGGTGTTGAATTCGGGCAACGCGTGCAGCCCCCACCACGCGGCGTACGACGCGGGGGTGTCCTCGGAGTACGGCTCGATCGGAAAGTCGTTGACCCGGAACCAGTCGACGTAGGCGGACTTCGACTGGTGTTCGGCGATGTCGCTGAACTGAAAGAACCCGCGACTCGCGTGGTTGAAGACACCATCGAGGATCACTTTCATGTCGCGGACATGAGCCTCCGAGACAAGCGCCTCGAACGCTGCCTGCCCACCCAGCAGCGGATCGATCGTGAAGTAGTCATGCGTGTGATAGCGATGATTCGACGCGCTTTGAAAAATGGGGTTGAGCCACAGCGCCGTCACCCCGAGATCCGCGAGGTAGTCGAGCTTCTGGACCACACCCCACAGGTCACCGCCCTTGTAGCCGGTGACGGTCGGCGGCGAGTCCCACGGTTCCAGCCGTGCACCGACGTCCACGCGGCCCGACCGGGCGAACCGATCGGGGAAGATCTGATAGAAGACCGCGTCAGCCACCCATGCCGGCGGCGCGCTCAATGAAGTTTCCACGAGTGTGATGGTATGCGGACTCGAGCGGTCAACTGAGGGATGTGCGGAGCAGTCGGGCCAGGTTTCCTCTGTCCTCCACATCAACGTCATCAACCCCCACGAGTTGGGCCAGGTCACGCACCGCCGTCGCCACTCCCTCGGCCGTGTCCCCGGTGTCGTGGCCCGGTTCGGCGTGTGCCGCCTTGATTCGAAGGACGGACGACTCGCGATCGGTCTTCACATCGAGGCGGGCAACCAGATGGCCGTCGATCATCACGGGCAATACGTAGTACCCATACCGCCGCTTCGCAGCCGGCACGTAGATCTCGATCTTGTAGGCGAAGTCGAACAGACGCTCCGCCCGTTCGCGACACCACACGACGGG
>SHLQ01000111.1 GCA_004282895.1 Acidimicrobiales bacterium | reverse complement strand
GATCCGTGGCGAATCGTCCTTGGCGACGTCGCACTCGATGCCAGGTCGACACCGCATGAGTCATGGAAGGGTGATCTCGGCGACCTTCTCGACGAACTCGGTTCGCGGGACATGGTGCAGGTGCTCGTCGAGGGTGGCGCCCAAACCGCCGGTTCCTTCCACCGGGCCAACCTTGTCGACGAGTACTGGATCTACGTTGCACCGACGATCATGGGCGGCGATGACGCCAAGAGCGCCTTTGCCGGTGAAGGCGCAGCCACCATGGCAGATCTCCATCGCGGCGAGTTCGTGAGCGTCACCAAGCTGGGAGCCGACGTCCGTTTGGTAATGCGTCACCTCGACGCCAGCGAATAAATCACGCCGGCCTTGGTCCGTTCGTGCTCGATGAAGAAATCGAGCGCGTTGAAGCAGTAGGCCATACGTCGCGCGTAGTCACGGCTCATCCCGCCCAACTCCGCGATGTCTGCGGTCGTGAACCGATCGGGCAAGCCGTCGGGGAGTAGCGCCAACAGATCGGCGGCAGTAGCAAAGGTGCGGGTCTCGTGGACCTCGCGCAGCACCCGATCAATGGTCCGGTAGCCGCGGCCTCGACGGGTGCGGTCGTTCGGGTCCTGCACTTTCGTGACCGAGACCAACACCACATCGAGCGTGAGGTTGGGATGGTCCAGAAGGGTCGGAATACTCACGAGCTCGTCGAAGAGCGAGAGAATGGAGCCACGTTTCGGGGACCTACGAGTCTTCGCGCCCTCTCGCTCGAGATAGGTCTCCACTGCGATTGGATACACGAGCAGAATCTGGTGTTCTGGCAGCAGGTGGTCGAGTTTGTTGCCCATGGCCCCAAACGAGCCGGTCTGGATCTCGACCAGCAGTCCAGGGCGACGAATGTCGATTACGAACCGTCCAAGGGGAACCTCGAACTCGTCTCCCGGCTCGGAGTAGCGGTCCTTGAGCGCCGCGTGCAGGGAGCCTTCGTTCAGGGTCCCAATGTGGGGCTCAACCGGGGTCATGCCGTCGCGAACTAGGGGAGGATCGCGTCGGTCGGAAGCGCCACGATCCCTGTGGCGCCCATGGCTCGCAGCTCGCCGAGCTTCGACCACAAGTTGGCTCTCTTGACGACGATGTGGGCGGCGACGATGTCCTCGCGCCCGGCGAGGGGCAGCACGGTTGGTGCGGCAAGTCCGGGGAACACACTCGACAAGTCCGCGACCCGCTCCTCAGGGAGGTGCAACATCACATACTGGGTTGCTCGCGCCGCGATCGCCGCCTCCAATCGAAGGGTGAGCGGGGCGATCTCGTCCGACGCAGCAGACGCCCAGGCGAACGTGGCCTGACAGGCCTGACCCTCGGCCAGCACCCGCAGGTGGTTGCGGACCAGGGATCCGCCGGTCTCGCGGAGGTCGACGATCGCGTCGGCCAAACCCACCGCACAGACCCCTTCCAGGGAACCGCCCATGTTCACGACGTGGGCATCCACGCCCTCCGAATCCAGCCACCGCTGGGTCCACGCCGGAAGGTGGGTGGCCACGGTCTTGCCGGTCAGGTCCGCCAGCGAGGAGTACTCGGCATCTTCTTTGCAGGCCACGACGAGATCGGACCTCGAGAATCCGAGGTCCATGGAAGGCCAAGCTTCCAGCTCATTCTCAAGCGCCGTATCGGTGGAGATGAACGCCGCGTCGAGACGCCCTTCCGCCAACCAGGCTGCCGCATCGCGCGGACGCATCTCGATGAATTCGATTCCCTCGATGAGCGCGGACGCGTTCATACGGTCGAACGCGCGGCGCGAGTATCCCGCGTGGGACAGAAGATCGAGAACAGAGTCGCGTAGCCGCCCCTTGGACGGAATCGCGATCCGGACGGGACTCATGAATCGTCGTCGCTACCCGCAGCGGCGCCACTTATGCCGATGAACGCCTGCTGGAGCTGAGACTTCGCCTCGGCGAGTGTCGCTTCGTTCTCGCCGAGCCGACCCTGAAGGCCATCGACCAGAATACTCAACGCGTCGATGGCCAGCTTCGCGTCGGGCAGGTTCGGCGGATCCTGACGGAGGTGGATGGCGGCGAGTTCGTACATGCCCATCGCGTGGTTCGCGATGACGACGTCGGCGGGCGTGGTGGCGAGCTGACGCTCGGTCTCGGCCATCTGTGTCACTGCGGCCTCGAGCTGGGCGCGCTCGTCGTCGCTCAACTCATCAAGCGAAGGGATGCCAAGCGCCGCTGCCAAAGCCTCGTCATCCATGTCGGCCGGGTTGCCCGACGCGGGCGGCGGTGTCGCAGGCTCGTTGCTTTCACGGGGCACTTCGTGCTCTCCACCAGGGGTCCAGAGGCTCATGTCGTCTACGTCCTTTGTGGTCCACAACCAGTGTGAACTCGGGTTTTGGTCGTATGCAGCCTATGCTTTGGAACAACAATTCAGTTCTGGAAAGCGGACTCACGTTCACGCCGACACTTCTCGGCAGTGGGACCCGCCCAGCCACTTGCGGGTGCGCTGGGTCGTCACGATCAGCTTCGCTCGTCTCGACGAGCGTCGCGTGTCATGCGACCTTTCGTTCCGCTTGGGCAAGGAACCCAACCGAAAGGATCTGCCATTGCGCAGTGAGCAGTCATAGCTGAGAAGCCCGAAGCCCGAGTCAACGATCGAATTCGCGCCCGCGAAGTTCTCCTCGTTGGTGCCGACGGCGAGAAGTTGGGTGTTCGTCCCACGCCCGAGGCACTTCGCCTCGCCCAAGATGAAGGTCTCGACCTCGTCGAAGTCGCCAGCAAGGCCAACCCGCCGGTCTGTCGCATCATGGACTACGGCAAGTGGAAGTACGAACAATCTCAGCGAGACAAAGAGTCTCGAAAGAAGAGCACCAACGTCACGGTGAAGGAAATGAAGTACCGGCCCAAGATCGGGCAGGGCGACTTCGACACGAAGACCCGCAAGGTCGAGAAGTTTCTCGGCGAGGGTTCGAAGGTCAAGGTCACGATCATGTTCCGTGGACGCGAGATGCAGCATCCCGAACTGGGACGTCGCATTCTCGACAACGTCGCAGACACCGTCGATCACCTGGCGAATGTCGAGTTCGGACCGAACCTCGAAGGTCGCAACATGGTGATGGTGCTCGGGCCAGACAAGAAGAAACTGGCTGCCGTCAAGAAGGCGGAAGAGGAAGCAGCGGCTGCAGAGGCCGCAGAACTTGAAGCGCAGTCCCACGAAGAAGAACTCCACGAAGAAGAGTCGGTGTCCACACCGGCGGCTTCCAACGAAGAGGAATAGCAACATGCCAAAGATGAAGTCGCACAGCGGTGCGAAGAAGCGGTTCAAGAAGACCGGCTCGGGCAAGCTCCGTCGCCGTCAGCTCCACAAGAACCACATGCAGGAGCACAAGTCGTCGAAGCGCAAGCGCCGCCTCGCCGGAGAGGTCAGCGTCTCCAGCGCTGACGCGCCGCGTATCGAGCGCATGCTCGGCAACAAGTAGACCCCACCCGTACGGAACGAAGATAAGGAAGGACCCCTCACATGGCACGCGTAAAACGCGCAGTGAACGGCCGCAAGAGCCGCAAAGCCACCCTGAAAAAGGCCAAGGGCTATTACGGAAACAAGAGCCGCTCATACCGAGCAGCAAACGAACAGGTCATGCACTCGGGCAGTTACGCCTTCCGTGACCGCCGTGCCCGCAAGGGTGAGATGCGTCGCCTCTGGGTGCAGCGCATCAACGCGGCGTGCCGTCAAAACGGTACGACGTACAGCCGGTTCATTCATGGCCTGAAAGAAGCCGGCATTGAAGTTGATCGCAAGGTCCTTGCCGATCTGGCCTACAACGAGCCGGACGCATTTGCGTCGCTCGTCGAGGCTGCCAACGCGGCGGCTCCGCAAGAGGCAAACGCCTGATCACCGAGCTTTCTGCTCGTAACCCTCGGGTTGCTGACGCCCGGCGTCTGCTTCGTCAACGTGCGGAGCGGCGCCGGTCGTCTCGTTTTGTCGTCGAAACTCCGAAACTCGTCCTCGAGGCCCTGTTGTCGGGTATGGCGGTGGAACACGTCTTCGTTCCCGCGGGCGAGGACTACGACGAGGTCGCCGAGGCCTGTATTGCTTCGGACACGCCGGTGTACGTGCTGCACGACAACGTATTCGAGTCGTTGGCCGACGCGGTTACCCCGCAACCGGCACTCGCGGTTGTGGCGGCTCCGTCACTGACCTTCGACTCCCGGTTTACCGCATCACCAATCGAGTCGCTTCTCGTGCTGGTCGATGTCGGCGACCCAGGAAACGTTGGCACCATCATTCGGACCGCGGAAGCCGCTGGATTCACCGGTGTGGTGACGACCGCCAGCGCGGACGTGCTCGGCCCGAAAGTGGTTCGTGCGTCCGCCGGGTCGATCCTTCGCCTGCCGGTCGCCGATGTAGCCGCCGATGAACTCTTCGGCCTCCTCCACGGAGCCGGCTTCACCATTTCAGCGACGGCAATGGAAGGCCTGCCCTACAGCTCCACAACTCATCACGATCGTCTGGCCTACGTCCTCGGGAGTGAGGCGCACGGACTTCGTCCAGACCTGCAATCGAACGCCGATCAGGTCGTTTCGATCCCCATGTACGGGCCAACGGAATCGCTCAACGTGTCCGTCGCGGCGGCGGTTCTGGCCTTCGATCGAGCCCGTCGACTCGAGATGGCGGGCGACTGACGCGACGAGATCGGTGAAAATCACCGGTATTTCGGCCGATTCCCTTTGTTTTGGTGGTGTTGGTGCCGAACTAGGGCACATGAGTACCAACGCGCTTCACGACCACCCGGTCTTTCAAGCGTTTTGGTCCGAGCGCCTTGCGTTTGTCTTCGCCAAGGTCACCTCGATTTTCTTCATTGCCGCGGCCACCGCGGACTACATCGACAACACCCGACTGGCGATCTGGGTGGTCGCCGACATGGCGATCGTCATCTGTTACCTGGCGGTACTCCAAATCAACCGTTTCGTGCGCGAGCTGAGTGGCGATGGAATTCCGATCGCGGTGCATACGGTCATTGGTTTGTCCGGCGCCTCGCTCGGCGCGCTCTATTGGCTCGACATCGATCAGCTCGCCAATGATCAGTACCTCTATCTCCTGACGACCATCTCCATGGGACACCTCGTCGTCGCCATGGCAAATGGTGCTCTCGGTCGTCTCGCAATCGTGTTCTCGGCCAGCCATCTGATTGTTTTGGCCGCAGCCGGTCTACTGGCAGGCCAGCCAGTCATATCGTTCGGTGCATTCCTCGTCGGTCTGTTCGCGACGCGTGCCGGCACCACGATGACATCGCAGTTCATGGAGATCGAGCACGAACGTCAACATACGCAGCTGCAGATCGAGACCGCAGTTCAGGAAGCGAACTTCGATCCGTTGACCCGTGTCTACAACCGGCGCGGCATCGAGGATTGGTACAGCAACAATGCCGCTGCCGTCTGCGGCTGCTTCTTTGTCGATCTGGACCATTTCAAACCAATCAACGACAGGTTCGGGCACGAACTGGGAGACACCGTGCTCACAGTCGTTGCTCACCGACTTCGCGAACATCTCGGCAGCGATGGCGTCATCAGCCGTCTGGGCGGTGACGAGTTTGTGATCATGGCGACCAACCCAACCATGGCGACCAAGGACTTCGGAGACATGCTCCTGGCCGCGATCGGAGAGCCGCTCGTTCTCGGTGGCGAACGAATGCGTATCTCCGCCAGCATGGGTCTGGCCACGGTCTTCTCCCCCTTGAGCTTCGGTGACCTGCTTCGTCGTGCTGACAACGCAATGTATGGCGCCAAGAATGCCGGCCGCAGTCAGGTAGCCGTCGCCTAGAATCTCGGGGTGGATCTCGACACCCTGCTGCAAGAAGCGACCGACGCAGTCGCCGCGGCGCCCGACCTCGAATCGCTTGCGGTCGTCGAACGCGGCTTCCTTGGCAAGAAGGGCTCGCTGACCGCCCAGAAGAAGTTGCTGGGTTCGCTTGAGCCGGACGCCCGGAAGGCCGCTGGACAGGCACTAAACGATGCCATGGCAACGGTCGCACAAACGGCAACCGAACGCCGCACGACGCTCGCCGCCTCAGCCGAAGCAGAGCAGCTGGCGGGGGAGCGGCTCGACTTGACCGAGACCATGGACGAGCTCCAACGGGGCCGTGCTCACCTCGTGACCCAAGCTCGGGATCGGCTCGAAGACGTGTTCGTCGGCATGGGGTTCACCGTCGCCGAGGGACCCGAGGTTGAGTCAGCCTGGTACAACTTCGAAGCGTTGAACATCCCCGAATGGCATCCGGCTCGCGGCAGCTTCGACACGATCTTCGTCGAACTCGGCGAACCCGAGCAGGTCATGCTCCGCAGCCACACGTCTCCCGTGCAGATCCGCACGATGGAAAACCAGAAGCCACCGATCTACATCGTTGCGCCCGGCCGAACATTTCGTACCGACACGGCTGATGCCACCCACCTGCCCGCGTTCAACCAGATCGAGGGACTGGTCGTCGACCGCAACATCAGCCTCGGCGATCTCGCCGGCACGATCGAGAGCTTCGTCCACGCGTTCTTTGGCGGCGAGGTCGAGACGCGATTGCGCCCCAGCTACTTCCCGTTCACCGAACCCTCAGCCGAGTTCGACATCTCGACCCCGGACGGCGGCTGGCTCGAACTCGGTGGTTGTGGTGTTGTGAACCCCAATGTGCTCGCCAACTGCGGCATCGATCCCGAAGAGTGGCAAGGGTTCGCCTTTGGGTTCGGCATCGATCGGCTGGCAGTCATGCGCTATCAGCTCGACGACATCCGCGAGCTCGTCAACAACGACGTCCGCTTCCTGCGGCAGTTCTGAGGAGGAAGCGACGTGAAGGTTCTTCTTTCCTGGATGCGGGAGTTCGCGCCCGACATCGACGGTGACCCGGTTGCACTCGGGGAGACCCTCAGCGCGCTCGGCCTCGCGGTCGAAGAGATGTCGATCGTCGGTGAGGGCCTCGATGGTGTCGTGTTGGCCAAGGTGCTCGAGCTGTCACCGCACCCCGACGCCGACAAGATTCAGCTGGTACAGGTCGACGCCGGTGACGGTGAACCGCTGCAGGTGTGTTGCGGGGCGTTCAACATGGCCGTTGGTGACCTCGTCCCATTCGCAACGATTGGCACGGTCATGCCCAACGGCATGGAGATCGCGCAGCGCAAGATGCGGGGCCAGATGAGCAACGGCATGTGCTGTTCGGCCATCGAGATCGGGATGGGGGAGGACGCCGACGGCATCATGATCCTCACCGAACAGGCGGATGAGTCGCAGCTTGGCCAACCCATCGCAGATGTGCTCGGCGTCGAACAAGACGTCCTGTACGACCTTGAAGTAAACGCCAATCGACCCGATGCCATGTCGGTTGCCGGTGTCGCCCGCGATCTTGCGGCCGCGCTCGGCGTGCCGTTCGCCTTCCCCGACCGAACGGTCGAACGGTCGGGTGAAGATGCCGCATCCCAAGCTCAGATCGAGATCATCGATCCGGTTCTCTGCGGCCGCTTCGTCGCCCGGATTCTCCATAACGTCATCGTCGGTGAATCCCCGCAATGGATCCAGAATCGTCTGATCGCCCTCGGTATGCGGCCGATCAACTCGGTCGTCGACATCAGCAATTACGTAATGCTCGAGCTCGGCCAGCCAAACCATGTCTTCGACCTCGACACGATCCCGAACGGTCACCTTCGAGTACGTCGCGCGACGGAAGGGGAGACGATGGTGACCCTGGACGGAGCCGAGAGGACGCTCATCAGCCTGGACGGCGTGATCGCCAACGGCAGCGATGAAGCCATCAGCCTCGCCGGAGTGATGGGCGGCCATGACACGGAAGTCACCGACTCGACCACGTCGGTCCTTCTCGAGATGGCGTGGTGGGATCCGCCGTCGATCTCCCGCACGATCAAGCGCCACAACCTGCCGAGCGAGGCCTCGACCCGCTTCCGCCGGGGCGCGGACTGGGGAGAGAACATCGACCGCGCCATGGACCGGTTCTGTGAGCTGATCGCCCAGACCGGCGCGACCATCGCTCCTGGCCAAATCGACGTACCCGGCACGACTCCTCAGCAGGGCCACTCCACTGCCCGCGTATCGAAGATGAACAGCCTTCTCGGTACGGACATGACCGCCGAGGAGATGGTCGGCCACCTGTCCTCGATCGGTTTCACAACGACGGCTGCCGGAGACGACCTCACGGTCACGGTGCCGTCGTGGCGCTGGGACGCCCTCGGCGGCAATGCCCACGAATTCGAGTCCAGCATCGCTGAGGAGATCGGCCGGTTGTACGGATACGAGGACATCCCAAAGACGGTTCCCCGCGGGGAGGAGACCGGGCACCTCACCGATTACCAGAAGAACCGTCGAGCCGTGCGCGAGGCACTTCTGGGGATGGGGTGCGACGAGACCTTGCCGATGCCCTTCCTGGGGCCGGAGGACCTCTCCCTGGTCGGGCTCCCCGACGACGGCGTGCGGCTCACGAATCCGCTCGACGCAAACGAATCCGTTCTGCGGACCTCCTTACTGCCCGGCCAACTGAAGGCGATCGCCTACAACCAATCCCATCGGAACCCGTCGGTGCGGTTCTTCGAGACCGGTCAGGTATTCCTCCCTCCAAGGGAAGGAGAGCTGTTGCCGGACGAGCGCGAGTACCTCGCGGTGGCTCTTGAGGGAGCAGAGGCTCCTGAGGCCGTGTCGGTCCTGAACACGCTCGCCCGCGTCCTGGCCCTGCCCAACGTGAAGCTCTTCAACGTCGATGACCTGCCGGGCATGCATCCGGGTCGGGCGGCTGAGGTTGTCATTGCCGGCAAAGCGAGAGGCGTCGTAGGGGAGGTGGCACCATCGGTACTTCGCTCCTTCGAGGTCTCGGGTCGGGTTGCGTGGCTACAACTCGATCTGGGCGAGATTCTTCGGGGTCCGCACGGCAAACGTAACTACAGGCCAGTCTCAAAGTTCCCGTCGAGTGACATGGATCTGGCCTTCGTTGTGGCCGACGACGTGGGTGCGGACAAGGTTCGCAACACGATCGCGAAGAGCGCGGGCGAACTCCTCGTCGACCTGCGGCTCGTGGACGCGTATCGCGGCGCTGGCCTGCCCGAAGACTCGCGCAGCCTGGCCTTTGCCCTCCGACTTCAGGCGGCCGATCGAACGCTGACCGACGCCGAAATCACTGCCACACGCGACGCGGTGATTGCGGCTGTCGCCAAGACCAACAACGGCACGCTGCGGGCGTAAGAATAGTATTCAATCAACTGCATGAATATGCATGGAGTTGAAATCCCGCTACGCTTGAACGAATGTCAGCCATGGCCTCAGCAGGTACCCGACACCATCGCGTCGGAATAGTCGGGGCGTCGGGCTACACGGGCACGGAGCTGCTCCGGTTGATTGATGGCCATCCCAACCTCGAACTTGTGGTCGCGACTGGGGACTCCAAGGCGGGAACCCGCATTGCCGATCTGTACCCGAGCCTCGCGGCGGCATACGGCGATCGGACCTACGAGGCCTTCGATCCCGATGCACTCGACGGACTCGACCTGGTCTTCTGTGGGCTCCCGCACGGCGTCAGCCAATCGGTAATTCCGAAGATTCGAGGCCGGGTTGGTCACATCGTGGACCTCGGGTCGGACTTCCGTCTCCACGACAAGGACCTCTATCCGCAGTGGTATGGCGCGGAACACGAGCACCCCTCGCTGTTGGATGAATTCGTCTACGGGCTACCGGAGTTGTTTCGGGACAAGATCGCCGGCGCGGAACTGATCGCCGCGACCGGATGCAACGCCGCCACCGCGGTATTCGCACTGGCTCCGATACTCGATGCCGGGTTGGTCGACCCTCAGGGACTGATCGTTGACCTCGTCACCGGTGTCAGTGGCGCCGGACGCCCGCCAAAGGAGAACACGACCTTCTGCACGGTGGACGAAGACGTCACCGCCTACGGGCTGCTCACGCATCGGCATACGCCCGAGATCGAGCAGGCGCTGTCCGAGCGCACCGGAGCGGACGCAACTGTCTTGTTCACCCCACACCTCGCGCCGTTGAACCGCGGCATCATCGCCACGTGTTATGGACGCCCAGCGAAGGACGGTCTCACGACCGAGGACGCGTTGGACACGATGCGCACCTTCTACGACGGTGAGCCGTTCATCGTTGTCAGTGAACGAAGCCCTTCGACCAAGGCGACACTCGGCTCGAACGCGGTGCATCTCACAGCGAGGGTGGACCCGCGAACCGGCATGGTGATGACGATCGCTGCTCTCGACAACCTCATGAAGGGAGCGTCGGGTATGGCCGTACAGAACGCCAATCTGGCGCTCGGACTACCGGAGACCACGGGGCTCTCGACGATCGGCGTGTACCCATGAGTGCCGTCTCGCCGCTCGCACCAAAAGTCTTTCCCGAGCTCGCGCAGGTCGCTGGCGTCGAGATCGCGACGCACGCGGCCGGCATTCGCTATACCGGACGTGATGACGTCCTGATCGTCCGCATGCCCGAAAACACTGCGGTGGCGGGCGTGTTCACCCAGTCGTTGTGCGCCAGCGCGCCGGTCGACTGGTGCAAGCGCATTCTCCCGTCGGGCCGGGCCCGTGCCCTGGTCGTCAACAGCGGCAACGCCAACGCCTTCACCGGATCAGCCGGTGAATCTGCGACCGCGCTAACAGCGAGCGTGATCGCGCACGCTCTTGGGGTCGCCCCGGACGAGATCCATCTGGCATCCACCGGTGTCATCGGGGAGTCACTTCCCGAAGACGTGCTCTCGGCCGAGCTGCCTCTGGCGGCCAAGGCGCTTGAGCCCAGCAGCGCCGTCAGCTGGTCGGCTGCAGCGAATGCAATCCGAACGACCGACACCTTCGCCAAGGGGGCATCGGAAACAACACCGTCAGGCGCCACCGTCACCGGAATCGCCAAGGGCAGCGGCATGATCGCCCCCGACATGGCCACCATGCTCGGCTTTGTGTTCACGGACGCGTCGGTCGATCCGGCCGTGTTGCAGCAGCTGTTGAGTCGATCGACCGTTGGTTCGTACAACCGCATCACCGTCGACTCCGACACCTCGACCAGCGACACGGTTCTGCTCTTCGCCACCGGTGCCGGTGACACGCCACCGGTCACGTCGATCGACGATCCCGCCGCAGCCGAGCTGCAGCATGCGTTGGATGTGGTGAACCTCGACCTGGCGCACCAAATCGTCCGAGACGGCGAAGGTGCAAGCAAGTTCGTGGAGGTCACCGTGCAGGGTGCGACGAGCGAAGAGTCGGCATCCACGATCGCCTTGGCCATTGCCAACTCGCCGCTCGTCAAGACCGCCATCGCCGCGGAAGACGCCAACTGGGGTCGCTTGGTGATGGCGGTCGGCAAAGCGGGTGAGCCCGCCAACCGGGACGACCTGAAGATCTGGATCGGCGATGAGCTGGTCGCCGAAGACGGCATGCAGTCACCGACATATGACGAGGCGTTGGCGACGGCCCACCTCCAGCACGATGACGTCGTCGTGAGAGTCGACGTCGGCGTTGGAGATCATTCGGCCACGGTGTGGACCTGTGACCTCACCCACG
>SHLQ01000110.1 GCA_004282895.1 Acidimicrobiales bacterium | reverse complement strand
GGACGGAGGCGGTCGTGGATGCGATCAAACCGGTTGGTCCCCGCACCTCCACGAGGCGAGTATCGGGAACAACGGCTGGCGGACGAGGATAGTCCCAAACCGACTCCTGGTCGGCGCCTGGATCAATCGCGAAAGGAGGCCGGGTCGCGCCGGTGTAGGTCCACTGATCCCGCGCCCGCTGGAGCCACTCCGGTGTTGCCATCAGTCTTTGTCCTGCGAATACTCGATGAGGCGTTCCATGACGGCGGGACCAGCGCCGGTCACGTTTCCGGCGTCGAACGGTGGCTGCGGGTCGTACTCGATCATCAGCTGCATCGCCTTCGCCGCGGTTTCGTCGACGAGCAACTCAGAGAGCCGCAATGCCATATCGATTCCGGCCGAAACACCGGCCGCGGTGATGATGCGTTGCTCGAGGTGTGCAACAACTCGCTGCTCGGTCGGTTGTGCGCCAAGCTTCTCCAGAGCCCCGTAGGCACCCCAATGGGTCGCCGCGGTGAGTCCGTCAAGAAGCCCCGCTGCAGCCAGCACGAGTGACCCGGTGCAGACGCTCGTGGTGTACTGCGTGTGCTGATGGACGTGGCGAACCCAGTCGAGTGTTGGCTCGTGTGCCACCACCGCTCGCGTCCCGACGCCACCCGGGATCAACAGCACGTCCGGGTCGGTGAGCTCCGAGAAGTCTGCGTCGGCGAGTAGTCCCAGAAAGCCGTTCTCCGTTCGGTACTCGCCGCGCTGCTCACCCACGAACGTGACGGATGCGCCGGGCAGCCGTTGGAGGGTTTCGTAGGGGCCGATCGCGTCGAGAGCGGTGAGCCGATCAAAGAGCAGGATGGCGATGTGCACGACCCACAGCGTAATCCCCTGCATTGGTCGGGATTTCCACACGTTGTCCTCTTGTTCCCCACAGGCAACATCAGCAACAGTGACAACACGGGTAATCACACCACAGGGCAAAGGGAGTCTTCATGGCATCGTTTCTGATCGAACTGGGCAACAAGCGGGTCGAAGAGGTTGCGGGTGTGGATGCGTACCAGCAGGAGGGCCCCCTCACGACCTTCTTCGCTGCCCAGTCGCAACGTCACGTCATCGACTCGTGGTCGACACGCGTCGCCAGCTTCCGAACGGCCGACATCGTGACTGTTCGGCGCAACTGATCTTCAACAATTGTGGGGCACGAGTGGCCGTTGCCAGGGGTTCGGCCGCCAAACTGCGGTATGACCAGCGCTGGCGACCTTCTGCTCGCATCACCGGGACTGCATGACGGCATCTTCGATCGAGCGGTGATCTTTCTACTCGACCACTCCCCCGAGGGGTCGATGGGTCTCGTACTGAACCAGCCGAGCGAGCTCCGCGTCGAGGAAGCATTGCCCGCGTTGGATCTGACCGACGGCCGCGATCTCGTCTACATCGGTGGGCCCGTCGAGGAAGGCACCGCGTTGGTGCTGGCCGAGCCGGCTGACCCAATCGCGACCGATCTGCACTACGCCCGCGAAGGAATCGGACTCATCGATCTCGCACTCCCTGACCCCGTGCAGGTGATTCGAGCTCGTGTGTTTTCGGGTTACGCAGGATGGGGTCCACGCCAGCTTGAAACCGAACTTCGCAGCGGCGCGTGGATCTCAGCCACCGCCCGAGACAGCGACCTGTGGGACGTCGACACCGAAGACATGTGGGCCCGGATTATGGCTCGGCCGGCCCTGATCGGTGATTTTCTCGACGCATATCCGGGTCAACCCTGGCTGAACTGAGGCTCCTACGCAGAGAAAGGGTCGACCGACCTATGCGAATTTCAGCGCCAGACGCCGATTCTTTGTTCATGGCAACGCTCATGCAACTGAAGTTCAAGATCTCAAGCGAACGTGGCGCCAGCATGGTCGAGTACGCACTTCTGCTGGCGACGATTGCCGTGGTTGTGATTCTCTCGCTCACCGCTCTGGGTGAGGGTCTCTCTGCGAACTTCAGCGAGACCACTTCACTGATAGCCAACTAGCGCGTCAGTCCGCGATGAGATTGATTTCCCACAGAACCTTCTCCAACGCGTCCCCAGCGGAGATTCCTCCGAAACGCTGAGGATTGTCTGAGGTCACACATGACGCGACCGGTGTGAGAAGTGTCCACGGTGTGGGGTGGCAGAATTGCACCACGGAGAGACGTTCTCCTGGTTCCTCCGGGTCTCCGACGACCTGGTGTGTGCCGGGTGGGATCGCACCGTTCGTCAACCGTTCGAGCATCATGCCGGTATTGATGATCATGTGTTCATCCGGCGGCGCGACGTCGGCCCACGCGTCATCGACTCGTACTTGCAGTCCCTTCGCCGTTGCTCGGGGAAGTGCGGTGATCAGATTGATGTCGTCATGGGCTGCGGCCCAGACATGTTGGCCGCTTGGGGCTTCGGGCATCGGCGGATACCGAATCGCCCGGGTGAGCGTTGGGCCATCGGTCAGCATCTCATCGAAGAAGTATTCATCACACCCGAGGCCAAGGGCGATGATCCGCAGGAAGCGACGCTGGATTTCGAAGATCTGGTGGTGAAACGAGAGCAACGTGTCGTGAATTCCGGGAACGCTGGACTCGGGTAACACCGGGTCTCCGTAACGGAATGGATAACGCGCCCGGAGCGGATGGTGCTCACCGAGCGGAGCTCCCCAGTTCAGCATCTCCTTCCAATCGGCAACGTCCGCGGACGCGGCCGTTTCCACGAGCAACCCCGTATATCCGGTCTGGCCATGGCTTTCGGGAACGTGGAATGCCGACTTCTCCTCAGTGGGACGACTGAAGAAGTCCGCCAGCATGCCGTACGCCGAATCGAGGAAGCCCTCGCCCACGTCATGTTTCGTGTACACAAAACCCGTCGCCAGCGAGCGCTTCACCCCATCGACCACCGCCGCGCGTTCGGATGCGCTACCCCGTTCGAAAGCGAGAAGATCAACGTCGAGAATGTCGTCCATGTCTTGAAGTGTAGTGATGCCGTCAGCGCTGATCAGCCAAGCCCAGCCTCGGAGCGGGAGCGTTCGATACGCATCTCCTTGCGAATTGCGTCGACCTCCGCCCCGATGAGGACGGCCAGTGCTGCGAGTTGCAGCAGGAGCAGCAGCATGATGATGCCGGCGAGCGTTCCATAGGTCTCGTTGTACGAACCGAAGTTGCGGGCAAAGAATCCGAAACCCCACGTCAACAGAAGAAACAGCGCTGTGGCCGCCACCGAGCCCACGGTCAGAAACGGCTTCTTGCCGCCGGGCACGAGTTCATATGTCGTGGTCTCCACCGGTGCCGGCCCCGAGCGGTACAGCCACGAAAGACCGAAGGCCATCACGACCAGCGGCACCAGGAATCGTGCGACCTCCACCCCAACGCGGCCGGCTGTGGACGGTATCCAGTCGTCGACGTACTCCGGCAGGACGCCCATAGCAAAGACCACTGCCGCGATAACCACGACCGCGCCGACAAGGAAGCCGATTGCGATTAGCCGCTTCATGACGAAGTTTCTGGATTCCCTTCTCTCGAAGACAACATTCAGCGCGGTCATCAGGTTCCCGACAGCACCGGATGCGGAGAAGATCGCCAGTGCTACACCGACCGCAGCGGCGATTCCCGCGTCGGTGGATGAACCGGCGATGGACTCGATTTGATCCACAAGGAAGTCACGCGTCTCGGCCGGACTCGAATCAAGCGCGTCACGCGCCTGGTCGACCAGCTCATCGCTGTCCGTCACGAGGCTCGTGATCGAAATCGTCGCGACGAGCGCCGGCACCAGCGCAACGAACGCGAAGAACGCCACCGACGCGGCGAACATGCTCGAGTTGTGATCCGTGATACGGCGCCGCAATCGCGTGAGGAAGCCGTCGGGTTTGGGTGTGTCGTCTTTGGCCTTGCGCCATTTCACCGTCGTTGCACCTTTCGAACGGTTGCGCCGACTACCGTCTGCGCCGTGGAACAGTTTGTTTTCGGAGTGGATCTCGATGGCGTCTGTGGTGACTACACCACTGCCTTCCGCACCATTGTCGCAAGGGAGCTCGGCGTGGCGGAGGATGATCTCCCAACCGAGCGCTCCTGGGACTTCAATGAGTGGAATCTTGAAGCGGCCGGCGGCTTCGAGCGACTACACGCACTTGCGGTCACCGAGCATCACATGTTCGCGGACATGCCCCCGATCGAAGGTGTGGCCGATGCGCTTTGGCGGCTTTCCGACGCCGGCATATGGATCCGCGTCATCACCCATCGCCTCTATGTCAATTGGGGCCATGCGACCTCCGTGGCCGACACGGTCATGTGGCTCGACAACAATCGGATTCCCTATCGCGACATCTGCTTCCTCGGAAACAAACCCGACGTCGGTGCGAACGTGTATGTCGACGACGGCCCACACAACATCACCGCTCTGCGCGGTGCTGGCCACGAGGCGATCATCTTCGATCAGCCCTACAACCGGCACCTATCCGGCCTACGGGCAGCCGACTGGGCTGAGGTCGAGGAGATCGTTATGGAAATGGCTGCCGATCGGACGGGCGGCATGCAACCACAGCTTCCTGGCGTGGATGCGGGGTCAGCCCGCCTTGATCGCCGACGGGATGGGGACGACTAGCGATGGGCCAGTCTGCCGCGTGCGACTTCGAGATCGTGCGGGTTGGTCACGCCGATCCATTCTTCCGTTGACTCCGGGACGACCACCTGCATCTCGTTTTCTGACCGAAGTCGGTCGACCACGTCGGGTAGCAGGTACTCGGTCTTGGGTTCGTCGGCGTGGGCGGCGTAGAACTCGTCCCATTGCGATTGGAGATGAGCGAACAGCGTGTGCTGGAAGCCGAACATGTTCATGGAGACCAGTGTGTTGTCATCCAGCTCGCCAGGCGGGTCTTCAGCCACGATTTGGCCGGATTCGCTTCGGGCGATCCCGTGGGTCTCGGTGATCGACAACAACATGCCATCCTCCACCGAACACACCCCTCGTGAGACCCCACCCTCTGCGGGCAGCGTCTTGGCGAGTTGGAAGGCCACGAGAGCTGCGGTCGACTCGTCACCCGCAGCTAGCGCGTCGGCCGCAAGTTGGAACGACGTTGGCCCGTAGTAGTCATCGGCGTTTACGACGATGAACGGGCCGTCGACGACGTCGACGGTCGACAGAACGGCGTGGGCCGTTCCCCAGGGCTTGTCACGTGCCGGCCCGAGGTCGTCCTGGCGGACGAGCACGAAGTCATCGGCGGAGCCGTACTGTCGCTCGAGGTGTGCCCGTACGTCGTCCTCGATATCGGTGCGGATGATCAAAACGATCCGCGTACACCCAGCCGCACGACCGTCAGCGATCGCAAAGTCGAGAAACGCTTCGCCGTTTGGCCCGACGTCGACCAACTGTTTTGTTCCGCCAAACCTGCTTCCGAGTCCTGCCGCCATGATGACCAATGAAAGATTCATGGACTCATTGATACTCGCTTGGCCGTGCGAAGAGGCGGAAATTCGCGGTGAAAGATGTCTCCGTCGCTGCCCGCGTGCCCACAACCGTTATCGTGCCCTGCATGTCCCCGAAGCCTGAGATCGAAGCGGTGGTCACCGATCTCGATGGCACCTTCTGGTCAGCCTCGATGGAGGTCCACGCGGCGACCCACGAGACCGTTCGTCTGTTGGACGACGCAGGAATCCCCTTGCTAGTGGCTACCGGACGCCGTGCTCACAGTGCGCGTGTCGGACTGGCACGCTCAGGCCTGACCGATCGTCCAATCGTTCTCATGAACGGCGGCCTCGCCCGCGATCGCGCCGACGGCGAATCGTTTCTTCGTGCACTGATTCACCCAATGGACTCAATCCAGGTGTTCGACGCGTTCTCCAGCAACGGTCTTGAGCCACTTGTCTACCTCGATGACCCGGGTGCCGATCTCATCGTGGGCAACTACCCCGCGGCGAGCCCTGCGTACATATCGAGTGCGCCCGGCGTGAAACAGGTGGGTCAGCTACGGGACGAACTGGAATCGGTCGACGTCATCGGGTTTGGTGCGTTCGGGTATGCGCTCGGACAGCTCGAGCCGATCGCCAAGGCCATCACTGAGGGCGGCTGGGCAACAGCGATCATCGGCGAATCTCTGCTCGAGGGAGACCATGGATTGATGGTCCAGGGATTCGGTATCGACAAACAAACCGCAATCGAGGCATGGACCGCCCGCAACGGCATCGATCCAACGAAGCTCGCGGTTCTGGGTGACGGCGCCAACGACCTGCACATGCTGCGGTCAGCGAAGACGGCGATCGTTCCGGAAAACGCGCCCGAATCGATCCGCGCAGTCGCCCATCACGTGATCCCCCGCAACGAAGACGGCGGCTGGTCGGAAGTGCCGGAGATTCTCGGCCTGTAGTCTCCGAACATGACAAAAATCGGATTCATTGGTCTTGGAGTCATGGGGTACCCGATGGCCGGCCATCTGGTCGGTGCGGGTCACGACGTGACCGTCTTCAATCGCACTACCGAGGTCGCAGAGCGCTTCGTGGCGGAGTTCGCCGGATCACGCCAGGCGATGTCGCCGGCCGAGGCAGCAGATGGCGCTGACATCGTGTTCACGATCGTGGGCAACGACGACTCTGTCCGCGCGGTCGTGTTCGGCGACGATGGTGCGTTGGCGACGATGGGCGACGGCGCCATCCTTGTCGACCACACGACGGCGTCGGCCGAACTTGCGCTCGAACTGGGTGCCGCGGCGAGCGAGCGCGGCATACGCGTCATCGACGCACCGGTGTCCGGTGGCCAATCGGGCGCCGAGACCGGTGTTCTCACGGTGATGTGTGGTGGTGACGAATCTGCGTTCGCGGTGGTCGAACCCATCATGGAGGCCTACAGCGGCACGCGGACCCTCATTGGGCCACTTGGCAGCGGTCAACGCACCAAGATGATCAACCAGATCGCGATCGCCGGGCTGATGCAGGGACTCAGCGAGGGATTGAACCTCGGCATTGAATCCGGTCTCGACATGGACAAGGTTCTCGCAACGATTTCGAACGGCGCTGCCGGCTCGTGGCAGATGACGAACCGGGGGCACACGATGGTCGCCGACAAGTTTGATTTCGGCTTCGCGATCGAATGGATGATCAAGGACCTCGACATCGCACTCGACGAGGCACGTCGGATCGGGGTGGACACACCGGTCACCGACCTCGTGACCAGCTACTACAAGGAACTCGCCGCTGCGGGCGAGGGCCGAAGCGACAGCTCGGTGCTGATCCGGCGCCTGCGGGCTGATTCGTGACTCAACACTTCGACGTCCTGATCATCGGGACTGGCTCAGGGAACTCGATTCTCACGCCTGACTTCGACGACAAGCAGGTGGCGATCGTTGAGCGCGGTGTGTTCGGAGGCACGTGTCTGAACCGCGGGTGTATTCCGTCCAAGATGTTCGTCTATGCGGCGGAGGTGGCCGAGCTGGCCGAAACGGTCGGTCCCCGTCTCGGCGTCAACACGTCGTTCTCGGGTGCGGATTGGCCGGCGATTCGCGATCGCGTTTTCGACCGCATAGATCCGATCGCGTCAGGCGGCGAGCACTATCGCGACATCGAGCAGGACCACGTAACGGTGTTCAAAGGCAACGCACGGTTCACGGGACACAAGGTGGTCGCTGTCGAACTGAACGACGGCGGGACCGTGGACGTCACGGCTGACGAGGTCGTCCTTGCTGCCGGAGCTCGCGTGTCCATTCCCGAGGTCGTGTCGGCCTCCGGCGTGACGTTCCACACGTCGGATTCGATCATGCGGATCGATGAGCTGCCGCGCCACCTGATCGTTCTCGGCGGAGGGTACATCGGCGCAGAGTTGGGCAATGTCTTCGGCATGCTCGGCAGCGACGTCAGCATCGTTGTCCGCAGCGACCGCATGCTGCGTCAGGAAGACCCCGACATCAGCTCGCGTTTCACAGACGCGTACGCGAGCAAGTTCAATGTGTATACGAACGCGCCCGTGTTGGAGATCTCCGGCGGTGACGGCGAGGTCGAGGTCACAATCACACAGAATGGCGAGCCGGTAACCATCTCCGGCGACATGTTGCTCGTCGCAACCGGAAGGACGCCCAACGGCACCGAACTCAATGTCGAAGCAACGGGAGTTGGCCTCGACGAGTACGGCTACGTCGTGACCGACGAGTTTCTTCAGACCGGTGTCGATGGCGTGTGGGCCCTGGGAGACATCACGAACCCGGCTCAGCTAAAGCACACGGCCAACGCCGAGGCGCGGGTGGTGGCACACAACATCGTGAACCCAGACGAACTTCGCCCCATCGACCGGCGCCTGACCCCGCATGCCATCTTCGGGCACCCGCAGGTCGCCGGCGCGGGCCTAACGGAGCCTGAGGCGATCGCCGCGGGATACACCATCTCCACCGTCGTGCAGCCGTACGGGGCCGCTGCCTATGGGTGGGCCATGGAAGACACCGAGAGTGTGTGCAAGCTGATCGCCGATGCGGACACTCGACTGCTCCTCGGCGCCCACATCATCGGCCCCCAGGCATCCACCTTGATTCAGCAGCTGATACAAGGCATGACATTCGGCCAAACGGTGGATGAGATGGCAAGTGCACAGCTCTACATCCATCCCGCGCTGTCGGAGGTTGTGGAGCAAGCGCTACTCGAACTGTGACGTAGAGTCACTCTTGATTCGATACTTGCCACACATCGTGCGGAACGCAACACTACGCATCGCAGAGACCGCACAGCGCAAGTTACCGGCGTGTTGTTTGCACGTTGTGCGTGATAGACCGTGGAGGTGAGCGATTCGAACCAATAACAAATGTGTGCCATGACCTAAAGCCGCCTTCGATCCCGGTCGATGGAGCCCTATATCCAACGGGGTGCAGGCGAAACGGGTCATATGGCTCATTCCCACTTGGCGGAATCGTCCGACCTCTTCAGAACCAACCCTAGAACGGACGGGACAATCAGCGATGCGTATGCCTTTCTCGCGAGAGACGGAGAATTCCGAGGTGTCGGAGTTTGGCGATCCTGTCGCCGCACCTGCCGTCGCGGAACCGTCCGCTGACATCGCCATCCCGAGCTCGGAGGAGCGCGCCACGAAAGCAGCGACGAGCGAAGGCGCTGAGGCGATACCTCTTGGCTCGATCCAATCAAAGATCATTCGACGAGTCCTTCCGGTTGTTGCCATCCCGCTGCTGCTGCTCGGCCTTGTCGCCGTTGCAGCCATCGCCGTCATTCAGAATCGAACGCAGGTAGAGGTCGACGCCGCAGGCGAGCTTCTCACCGAGCAGGTGGTTGAGGACGCCGTTAACCGTTCCGCTGAAGGTGCCGCCCGAGAGCTGGGCCGCTACGTCAATGGCTGGGTCGCCCAGCTCGAAGACGTCAGTGGTCGCCGAGACGTCGGTCTTGCCATCGCCGAGGGCAACGACGCCGCCCGGGGATTGGCCATTGAGCGAGTGGCCACCGACGAGGAACTCGCGGACGCACTCTCCGGACAACCAGCGCTCGTCGATCGCCTGTTTGTTCGCGCCCTCGCTAATGAGCTCACTGATACCTACGCAGTCCCCGAGGTGTCGCTGTATTCACAAACCGGTATCGCCCTTGGCGACTCCTCCGGGCGTCCACCGCGCGTCTACCGGGAGACCACATGGTTCCAGCAGGCGATGACCGAAGGTCGCGCCGTCAGCCCACTGGTTACCGACGAGGAAGGCGTCACCTATTTCCAGATCGCAACCCGAGCATCAGTGTTCACCAGCACCAACGTTGTTGGTGTTGTGCGAGTCCGCGTACCAATGACTTCCCTCCAGACGATCTTCGACGAGGTCGTCAGCGACGCCGCCGTCGAAGGAATCGTCCACAATCCCGAAGAGTTCGTGCTGGTCGCCGACTCCATCAACGGCCACGCGCCGGCACAGCTGTATGTGGGTGGATCTCTTACCGACTCCGCATATGCCGACATCTCCCTCGCGGCTCCAGGCACCGTGCAGGACGGCGAACAGGTAACGTCGGCTCGTAGCTTCAGTGGAGTCGGTGGCGTCGTAGACGAGACCTTCCCCTGGATCATCCAGACCTTCCAGCCCGCAGACGTTGCGACCGCTCCCCTGCTGCGCATTCAGCAGGTGTCCGAGGACGCCGCCCAAACCCGAGACATCATCATGTTCGGTGTGTTGGCGCTGACCTTCGCAGCACTCTGGGTTGGTTATCGGGCGTCTCGTAGCCTTGCGGCTCGTATTACCGGACCCGTTCGTGCGCTGTCCGACCAGGCCGACCATGCCGCTAATGAGGGAATTCCCGCCATCGTGGATGCCGCCCAGCAATCGGCGGAGGAGTTGCCCGAACTGGCACCGTTCGAGGTCGATACGAACGACGAGCTCACCGTCCTTGCGAGCTCGCTGAACGTCATGCAGGATGCCGCCCTAAGTCTCGCGTCGGAGCAGGCGAAACTCCGCCGCACGAACGTGGCGCATACCTTTGTGAGCCTCGGTCGACGCAACCAGAACCTTCTGAATCGTCAGCTCGAGTTCATCGACGAATTGGAGCGACAGGAGAACGACCCCGACCTGCTGGAGAACCTGTTTCGCCTGGATCACCTTGCGACGCGCATGCGGCGCAACGCCGAGAACCTGTTGGTTCTTGCGGGCGAACAGACACCACGCCGTTGGGCCAAGCCGATCGCCGTCCGCGACGTGCTCCGAGCTGCATCATCCGAGATTGCTGACTACAAGCGGATTCGATTGGGCGAGATCGACAATGCCACCGTCTCCGGCAACCTGGCGACCGACCTTTCCCACCTCGTCGCTGAGCTTCTGGAGAATGCCGGCGCCTTCTCGCCGCCGGGCTCGCCCATCGATGTGCTCGGCCAGAAAACCTCGAGCCACTACCGCCTTGCCATTATCGATCAAGGCATCGGCATGGACGAGCGGGCGCTACACGAGGCCAACAGCCGTCTGGCAAACCCGGTCGACTTCGCGGACGCCCCATCGGCGTACCTCGGTCTGTTCGTGGTCGGGCACCTCGCTCGTCAGCTGAACATCACCGTTCGTTTGGCCAACAGCGAACCCGTCAACCTTGCCGGTGGAAACACCGGTGGCGGCGGGACGATCGCGTTCATCGATCTTCCGGTGGCCCTTCTCAGTACGGAATCGGCGACCGAGATCAATGTCGCCACTCGTGGCGCCGCTCGCGCGGATGAGATTGCAGAGGAACGGCTCACCTCCGCACCGGCAGCTGCTGCAGCACCAACGCCGGTCGCTCAGCCTGCGCCCACTCCCGTCGCTCCGCCGTCTGTGCCCGTGCACGGTCAGCCCGATCCAAACGAGCAGACTCCGGAGGGCTTCCCCAAGCGAGTCGCTCCCATGGTGGCCAACCGGACCGACGTGCCGGAGCCGACACTGGTGGCGTCAACCGAGCCTGCGGCCGCCGCCCCAACTCCCGACCAGGCCGACACCACACGTGCCGGGTTCCCGAAGCGTCGTGGTGCCGAAGTCGCTGCGGTTCGCGAGCAGGTGCACAAGCTCGACAGCCCGGCGACCCCCGAGCCCCAAGCCGCCCCAGCCTCTGATACGACCCCGGCCTCTGATACAACCGCCGCTGGTTTCCCGATGCGTCGCTCCGCCGAGGTCGCCATTCCAGCGGCCCCCGCAGCCCACGAGCCCGCACCGGTCGTCGAGAGCCAACGTAGCCCCGAGTCCGTGTCGGCAGCCCTGAGCAGCTTCCGGGCGGCCGTGGCCAAGGGCCGTCAGGACTCCCA
>SHLQ01000109.1 GCA_004282895.1 Acidimicrobiales bacterium | reverse complement strand
GCCAACGTTCCCCACCGACTCATCGACATCAGAGCAGGCTACAGGGGGCGGCTTATCGCTCAGCCAGAGTCTCGTCCACCGACGGGATGGTGCCTCCGCAACGCCAGTATTCCCCGCCGGTTCGGTCGAGAAACCATTCGTCCACGAGGTAACGACGCGGCGTGGCCACGTCATCGGTGAAGGCGGACAGACGCTCGTTCACCGCATCTTCCGAATAGTGAACTCCCACCTCAAACAGCTGAGCGAGATGGTCGAGCACAACCAGTCGTTTGGTGCGTTTGGCCGGCCACTGCACGAGCCGGCCATCACGGAAGGCCACATCGAGCACACGAGCAATGTCATCGGGCTGATCGCCATACTCGGACGGATGGGGCACATCGGCGTCAGCCCTCGCCGCGTCAGTGAAGGCTTGGTTCTGGACCGTGTACTGATGGCCGTCGTTCGCAACAAGCCCGCCGGCCATCAGCCGCTCGAGTGCTCCGAGAACGTCCCGGGTCGAATGTCCTGTCCTCGCCGCAATCTCACCGGCTGTTTGCGGCTCCGACGCAAGAATGAGCGCCGCAACCACGGCGCGTCGGTGAGGTTCAGCGAGCAATCGCGTGATGTGGGTGGAGGCCGATGTCATCTGATCACCGTCAACTCAGCTCGATCCGGATTCGTTTGTTGCCCTTGCCCTTGGACTCGGTCTTCGTAATGGAGAACCGTCCCACTTCGCCCGTGGACATGACATGCGTACCACCGTCTGCCTGTTTGTCGAGGCCAACGATGTCCACGATCCGAATCTCCTTGACGAACTCCGGAATCAGATTCACTTTCGTTCGGATGAGGTCGGCATCTTCCAGAGCGGTATCCCGAGGCAGGACCGAGATCTCGATCGGCCGGTCGGCCGCGATCTCCTCGTTGACCAGCTGGGTCACCCGCTCCGCGAATCCGTCCGGCAGCGGATCGAACTCGAAGTCCATACGTCCCTTCAATGGCTCCATGTTGCCGCCCGTAACTGCGGTGCCGTACTCGTTCCAGATGACGCCGCAGAGGATGTGCATCGCGGTGTGTGTCCGCATCAGCTCGTGCCGGCGCCCCCAATCGACGTGGCATGTCACCGAAGCACCGACCGGTGGCAGTGGATCTCCGTCAGCCAGCACATGATGTACGGCGCCGTCGCGCTTGCGCACATCCACCACCGTCGCCGAGCCGCCATTCCACGTGAGCGAGCCCGTATCGTGCGGCTGGCCTCCACCGGTCACATAGAAGATGGTCTCGTCCAGCACCACCGCGTTGGCGTCCGCGAGCACGCTCGCCACGGTCGCATTCAGCGTCTGCAACTGGGCATCTTCCAAATAGATCAGCCTTGTCATGGGTGGGACATTAGTACGGTATTTGCCCGATTTTTCGTGAATTTGGTCGCCTATCGAGTAGCGTGCAACCCGGTCCAATAACGAAAGAGGGACACGACATGGGTCTGATGGACACGATCAAGAACTTCTTTGGCGAAGCCAAAGATGCCGCCGGTGATGCCGCAAGCAAGGCCGGAGACGTAGCTGGTAAAGCCGGTGACGTCGCTGGAGACATGGCTGGCAAGGTCGGCGATGTGGCCGGAGACGTAGCTGGCAAGGTCGGCGATGTGGCCGGAGACGTAGTGGACAAGGTCCAGGACGTTGCCGGCGATGCCGTTGACAAGGTGCAGGACATGACCGGCATGGGCGATGGCGCCGCCGATGCGGCCAAGGATGCAGTTGAGGGCGCGGCCGATTCGGCCACCGACGCCGTCGACGACGCAACCAGCTGATGTACTTCGGCAGGTGAGCGATTGCCGCTCGCCTGCCGACTTCAGCCCTGTTCGGGGCTGACTACGACGACGCCCGCAGCGTGATGGCGCTGCCGGTTCGGCTCAGCAACGTCATGTTCTGACCGTCGATCGTGATGGTGGCGTCGCCACTGTCGAATACCGCATGCATCATCGACGCGTACGCCGCGTCGCTGCAGCCGGCCGTGGTGAGTCGATCCACCGGACCGAACTGCACCTCGCCGTCCCCGCCGACGGGGCCACCGGTGCTGCCGTCGCTGACCTCGACAGACGCGGAGAAGTCGCCACATCCGTCGAATCCACTCATCGTGGAGTCGTCGGTGAACACGAGGGTGCCCGGCTGACCGATACTCATCGAGGTGGCTGCATCACCGTCGATGAAACCCGTGACCTCCCAGGCCGTACCAACGATGGCAACGTCGGGGTTCGCCACCACAGCGTCAACCATGTCCAGCCGTACCGAGTCCGTTTCGAGAGTCAGCTCGTCACCGAGCAGCGTGACCGTCGGGCTGGCGGTGATGAGCGCCGCGACGAAGTTGTCCTGATCATGGCGAGCCGGGTCACATCCCATCTCGGTCATACCCATCTCCGTAACGACGAGAGTGTCGCCGTCGAGCCTGAACATACCGCCCATGCCGTTGCACCCGGCGGACGCGCCGATGTTGTCGCCGTCGAAAGAAAGGCGAATCGTCGTTCCTTCCACCAAAGAGCGTTCGGCTCCGTCCTCGGTCACACTCGTGGACCAGAACTGTCGCCCATCGAGATCGTCGGCAACGCCACTTCCCCCGCAAGCGGAGGCGATCATGCCAATCGACAGCAGCACGAACAACGGGCGGAACGTCATGATCCAACGGTACCCCCACCGGGCCGCGGCCTGCAGCGCGCGATTACCATCGGAGGGGTTGCTACGGCGTGCGACCGGCCACGGCTCCGCCCGGGTTTGCGCGCGGGTCACCTTGATCCGAGAACGACTCGAACATCTGCCCGTAGAGCGAGAACGGTTGGTCGAATCCCCTCACAAAGAAGAAGGAACCTGCGGCCTCCGACACCACGAATCGTTGGCCTTGCGCAAACATTGAGGGAAGGTTGGTTCCACACGAGAACTCCGATGCGGTCACGCTGTCGACTTTCCAGATCTCGTCGTTGCCGCCGGTTGGCTCCACCGATATCTCGACGAGGTGTTGACCGCAGGAGTTGCCGATCGCCATGGCTAGAGCCGGGTGGTCTGGGGAGACCCGGTAGAAACTCATTCCCAATTGCCCGGGTTCGTCCTCCTGCGAGAAGACGTCCTCGACCAGCCAAAGACTGGGAATCGGTATCCCGGTATTGAATTGCGCCACGCCACCAACCACGGCGACTGCCGGCAACGGGTCACGTGGCGGCAAGGTCTCACGAGGGGCGGCAGGCGCGTTCGTCGTGGTGGTCGCGCCAGAGCGAAGATCGTCATCCTGGCCGCTGTCCGCAGAATCCTCGAGCGCGGCGTCGTCTGCATCTTCTGAATCGACCAGAACCCCCCGTTCCGCGCTGGCGCAGGCAGAGGCCACCAGTACAAGCAGCAGGAGAAGGGAAGAGAGATTCCGCCGAGACATGGTGATCATCGTAGGCTTCCCAACATGACAGTAACGATCACCATCGCATTCGAGGCTGGCGAAGGGTGTCGCGATGAGCTCGTCGATGCGATGATCGGCGTCATCCCGGACACCCAGGCATTTGACGGGTGCGAGAACATCCGATTCGTCGAGTCCGTCGATCAGCCCGGCTCACTGCTCCTGGTCGAGGACTGGGCATCAATCGAGCACTATCAGCGCTACAAGGCGTGGCGGGCCGAGTCGGAAACATCGGTGCTCTCAAAGGGCCTCGTGACGGGAACGCCAGAGACTCAGGTTTTCAACCCACTGCTGTAGGCAGGCCGTTTTCGGACTACGCGGTTTCGCCGAGCCAATGGCCTTCGACGAACTTTCGGCCACCGGCATCCATCGCCAACCAATTGTCGATGATCCGCATGAACGCCTGCGGCGGGTGCTCAAGCGTCAGTCGGATGAGACGGGTGTCAGAATCGATCTTCACTGACTCGAGTACTCGAGCTGGGCTGGATTCGCCTCGAAACTCAAGCCGCACCGAGGCACCTGGGGGGAGGTGATGCTTCTTCTCAAGCAGCACCTTCGCACCATCCACCGAGAGGTCGATGGTCTTCATTTCCGCAGTATGTGTCTTCACACCACCCATACGACGGCGCGTGCTCCACATGATTTGGCCCGCAACCTCAACCGGTGTGCGATGAAAGAGTCGTCGTTCACTTCCCACCCCGCCATTATCGGCACGTTTCACCGATGACTTAGCGAAATGGGCTCATTGGGCAATTCATTTCGACGTCGCCTGCCGCGCTGCGGACCAAATGGCGTCCATATCGATATAGCAGCCCTGCAGGTGACGGCGCTCCGTGAGTTCAAATCCTGCACGGCCGTGCAGGACTCTTCGATTGTCGAACGCAACGAGCTCGCCTGGGCGCAGTGTGAGCTCGATCTGGCCCTCTTGGAGGAGCGTCGCGAATCGCTGATAGGCGCGGTAGAAGCTATCGAGGTCAACGTGTGTCGGGCTGGGTGCCTCCATGCTGCGATGATTCACACTCACCGCCACCACCTCACCCCTGAGATCGAGCTCGATCATCGGCCGGCTGGCGCGTAGGTCCACGTCGTCGTCGTGAAACCGAAACGTGAGAGGAGTTGAGGTGAGCACCTCGAAGGACTCGGGATCCTCGTCTCGAAGTCGCTCCGCTGCGTGAAATCCGTCGGCGAATTGGCTGGCCCCACCGGTGGGCGCAGCCGCAAGGCAATGCAACAACTGCACGGTCGGACAAGGATCGCGGTAGGGGTTGTCCGTGTGGAGCGGCAGTCCCACCGAGGTGTACGCCAGGTTGTTCGACAGGCTTCACGGGCCCATGTCGCGTTCGTCGCTGACAGGAGAGACTCGGCGATGAGTGGCCGGTAGAACTCGAGGTCCTTAACGTCCGCACCGGCGATCTTGCCGTGATCGTCCCAGCGGCGCAGGGTGATTGCGGCCTCGGCGCCATCGAGACGCAGAAAGGAGGCTGACTCTTCGGCGGTGAACGGTCCTCCCTGTTCCGCAAGCGACATGGAGGACGCCTCGCTTAGAGCTTCGGCGTACGACGGATCGGTGGCCACGAGATGGCGCTTCGCATCGACATGGAGTCGAATCGGTTCGGTCACCTCCACCGGAAACAGCTCACTCAGATACGTCGCGCCGACCTCGGCGTGTGTGGCCAGACCCCAGACGCCAGCATCACCCTTCACATGGCCGATGTCATGAAACAGCGCAGCCAGCACGAGTTCGTCTTCCGCTCCTTCCGCTCGGGCCACCGCCGCCGTCTGCAACGAGTGCTCAAGCATGTTGACCCGTTCGCCATAGGAGTGCGACGCCATGGCCGCGAGCTCGGAGATCAATCCGTCCACTCGGTTCATCGCCGAACCCTAGAACCTCAGTGGTAGTGCGGCACGCCCTCATCGTTCAGATCAGGAAACCGGAGATCGTCGATGTGTGGGTCCTGAAGCAGAACACGATCCGCGAGCTGCTTGGCGATGACCAGGGTGAGCTCCGGATTCTCGTGCAGGATCTCGTCGAACCGATTGTGGGGAATCGCCAACGCGTGCACATCGGTCTTGCACACGACCGTGCCGGTCGCCGCGGAGTGCTCGAGCATCGCCAACTCGCCGACCACGTGTCCGGCGTCGATCTCCACCAGCTTGTCGCCGTGCACCGTCATCTCCGCAATACCCTCGGAGATGATGTACGCCTCGTGGTAACGATGGCCCTCCTGAAACAGGACGGTTCCCGCCGGAGCGATCACTTCGTCGGCTGCAGCCGCCAAATGTTCGAGTGCCTTCTTGCTGGAATGCTCGAACATTTTCATGCCGTGCAGTCGTGCGATCTTGGTGTTCTCGTGGTGGTGAAGTCCCATGGTTTGCCCCTTCTCCGCCGTGACCGACGGTGAACGCCTCCCTGTCACCTTGCGCCTTCGTCGCCAAGACGTAAAGCCTTTGCGACCAGCGTCACGTCTCGCCAGGGATCCAACTCGTACCCGCAAGAGGCACTTTCGCCATCGCTGCCGCCTCGACGGTCAGGGCGGCAAGGTCCTCGGGCTCGAGGTTCGTGACATGGGACTTGCCACACGCTCGGGCCAAGGTTTGGGTCTCGAGTGTGAGCACCTGCAGGTAGTTGGCGAGGCGACGCCCTCCGATGACCGGGTCCAATCGACTCGACAGGGTTGGGTCCTGGGTCGTGATACCCGCCGGATCCGTGCCGGCTTGGAAATCCTCCCAGACGCCAGCAGCAGAACCGAGCTGACGGTACTCGTCGTCGTAGGCCGGGTCGTTGTCGCCGATCGCGATTAGGGCTGCCGTGCCAATCGATGTGGCATCCGCACCGAGAGCCAGCGCCTTCGCGACGTCGGCGCCGCTGCGAATTCCACCGGCCGCGATCAGTTTCACCCGACCGCGGTGCACTCCCAGATCCTTCAGGGCCCGGACGGCTTCAGGAATTGCGGCAATCGTCGGGATACCGACATGTTCAATGAAGACGTCCTGTGTGGCTGCCGTGCCTCCCTGCATCCCATCCACGACCACGGCGTCCGCCCCGGCCTTCACGGCGAGCGCCGTGTCGTAGTACGGCCGGGCCGCGCCCACCTTCACGTAGACCGGCACCTTCCAGTCGACGATCTCCCGGAGCTCGATGATCTTGATCGCCAGATCGTCGGGACCGGTCCAGTCGGGATGACGACACGCCGACCGCTGGTCGATACCAACGGGCAGATCGCGCATCTCCCCCACCCGTTCGGTGATCTTCTGCCCCATCAGCATGCCGCCGCCGCCAGGTTTGGCACCTTGACCAACGACGACCTCGATGGCATCGGCCTTGCGCAGATCATCGGGATTCATGCCATAACGAGAGGGTAGGTACTGGTACACGAGCGTTGCCGAATGGGTTCGTTCCTCCGGCGTCATTCCGCCGTCGCCGGTTGTGGTCGACGTGCCCGCTGCATTCGCGCCACGACCCAGTGCCTCCTTGGCGTTGGCCGAGAGGGAACCGAAACTCATACCTGCGATCGTGATCGGGATGTCGAGGGATATCGGGTTCTCGGCTGTCTCCGCGCCGATCGTCAGGTCGGTTCCACAGGCCTCGCGGTACCCCTCCAGCGGATAGCGGGACATCGAGGCCCCGAGGAGGACAAGGTCGTCGAGAGTTGGCAGCTCACGTTTCGCACCCCAACCCCGGATGCGATAGATGCCCGTGTTGGCGGCGCGACGAATCTCCGCGATCACGTTGCGGTCGTAGGAGTAGGACTCCCGCTGATGCCAGTCGGTCATGACGCACCGCCCGCGAGCTCTGCATCGATGTCATCAATGTGGAAGTTGTAGAGGGTACGGGCCGAGCCGTAGCGGGTGAAGTCCGTGGGATCGGCATCCATGCCCGCCGCAGCCAACAGCTGGCGCAGTGTCTCGATGTGCTCGGGCCGCAGCTCCTTCTCGACACAATCTGCGCCCAGGGATTCAACCGAACCCCGGATGAAGAGGTTGGCTTCGTAGAGGGAATCGCCGAGGTCAGCGCCCGCGTCACCCAGCACCACCAGATTGCCGCTTTGGGCCATGAACGCAGTCATGTGGCCGACGTTGCCTCCGACCACGATGTCGACCCCCTTCATGGAGATCCCGCAGCGCGCACCGGCGTTGCCTTCGATGACGACGAGCCCGCCGTGGCCGGTCGCACCGGCCGACATCGTGGCGCTCCCCGTAATACGCACCGTCCCGGACATGATGTTCTCGGCCAGCCCGGCGCTGGCGTTGCCGTTCACCTGCACGGAACCTCGCTGATGCATCCCCGCGCAGTAGTAGCCCACCGGTCCGTCGATCGTGACGCTGATCTCGCTGTCGATGCCGCTGGCGACGGCGTGTGCGCCCCGCGGATTCACGACCTCGAACTCGCCATCGGTCGCATCGTGAAGAGCTTGGTTGAGCTCGCGCAGGCTCACTTCCGCCATGTCGAAGACGGTCACGCGGGCACCGCCTCGAGGCTCCAGGTGTAGATGCGGGCTGGTTCGGGCTCGAACACTTCGGCGTCGTCCACATTCGGCAATTGTGCGATCGCTCGGAACTCTGACGACATCGCCACCCAGTCGTCAGTCTCCGCAATCACCGCCGGTTTGCAGGCGATCGGATCACGAAGAATGGCGAACCCGTTCTCGATACCGATGGCGAACGTGTAGAACCCGTCGAGATCACAAAGAGCCGCCTCGAGCGCCTGATCGATCGTGTCACCTTCACGAAGTCGCCATGACAGGTAGCCAGCAGCCACCTCGGAGTCATTCTCGGTCTGGAACGACTCACCGTGTTGCTCGAGCTGTTCCCGAAGCTGGTTGTGGTTCGAGAGCGACCCGTTGTGCACGAGGCAGGTGTCCGGTCCGGTGACGAACGGGTGAGATCCGTTGGTCGTGATGGCCGATTCAGTGGCCATCCGCGTGTGTGCGATCGCGTGGGTGCCGCTGCGGCTGGCGAGGTCGTACTTCTCGGCAACGAGATCAGGGTCTCCCACCGACTTGAACAGTTCGATCTGGCGACCGTGGCTGAGCACACTCACGCCGGGCACGTGATCGATGATCCACTGGCGGGCCAGACCGCTGTCGCCCGTCGTCTCGAACACGGCGTGGTCGAACATTGGCCGCAACGCGACCGGTTCGCCGAGGGCGGTTTCCAACGCCGCTGCGGTCGGCGCCCAATCGGGCTCCTGTCCTTCCGCCAGCACCGTGATTCGTGACGTGCCGATGGTGCCTTCGCCGTAGACCGCAAATCCGGCGCTGTCGAGGCCCCGGCTCCGCATTTCGTGCAGCATCGCCGCGGTCAAGCGTCCAAGCTTGGGGCGGTGTCGATCGGTCTTCAGGAACAATCCGACGATCCCACACATGGCGCTCCCTCACGCATTGTCGACGGTGACGGAGCGTCACCTAGTGTGTTCGAGAATAACGGTAGGACGGGTTGCATGGGCAATCCGTACGAACGAGGGGGACCAGTGAGCGCAACGGAAGAAATCCGTGAGCAGGCCGCACGAGACGGCGTGGAGTTCATCTACGCCATGTACGTCGAAATGCACGGCAAACCGTGCGCCAAGCTCGTACCGATCAGCGCCCTCGATGGTCTGATGGAAGACGGTGCCGGGTTCGCCGGGTTCGCGTCCGGACCGATGGGACAGATCCCATCCGACCCCGACATGTTGGCGATGCCCGACCCCACGACATACACGCAGTTGCCGTGGCAGCCAAACGTGGCCGCTATGCAATGTGATCCGACGGTCGAAGGCGAGCTGTGGCCCTACGCTCCCCGCGTCATCCTCGGGCGAGCTCTCGAGAAACTCGCCGAACGAAACCTCGTGCTCAAGTCGGGTGTGGAGGCCGAATACTCCCTCGTCCAGCGCATGGAGGACGGCTCGCTCCGCCCCGCCGACGACCGCGATGTCGACACACTCCCCTGCTACGACGCCCGCGGCCTCACCCGCATGCTTCCCCACCTGACCGAGGTTTCGAAGAACCTGGATGCGATGGGCTGGGGCAACTACGCCAACGACCACGAGGACGCGAACGGCCAGTACGAGCAGAACTGGCAATACGCGGATGCCATGACCACCGCGGATCGGCTGATCGTGTTCCGACTCATGATCCACACGATGGCCCAGCGCAACGGTTGGTATGCGACCTTCATGCCGAAACCGTTCAGCGACAAGGCCGGCAATGGGCTGCACGCGCACCTCAGCCTGTGGACCGCGGACACCGACGAGCCGCTGTTCCCCGGTGGCGACGGCGAGGACTCCAAGGGACTGGGCCTCACCGAGATGGCCTACCAGTTCACGGGTGGGTTGATCGCCCACGCTCCGGCCCTCGTCGCGGTGACCAACCCCATCGCCAACTCCTACAAACGAATGGGCGTGGGCGCACCCACATCGGGCGCCACCTGGGCTCCGGCCTATGCGGCCTACGGAGGAAACAACCGCACGCACATGGTGCGGGTTCCCGAACCGGACCGCATCGAAGTTCGCCTGCCTGACGGCGCCGCGAATCCGTACCTCATGTACGCCGCGTTGCTCGCCTGTGGCCTGGACGGCATCGACAACCAGATCGACCCGGGCACACCAAACACCGACAACCTCTTTGCACTACCCGACGAGGAGATTCGCGCCCGCGGTATCGCCAGGATGCCACCGACGCTGTATCACGCCGCTGACAACCTCGATCAGGACGACTGCCTACGCGACGGACTCGGCATGACGGCCTCCGGCCCGTACCGCGACTATTTCGCCCAGGTGAAACGCGACGAGTTCATGGCCCATCACCACCAGGTCACTCCCGGTGAAGTTGACCAATACCTGACGCTCTTCTAGCAGCCACCCATGACCCACCTGCAGGGCTCCGTTCTTGTCCTCGTGGTGGGCACCATCGTCAGCTTCAACGGATTGCTGTTCCGGTCCGCGGAGGACGCCACCCCGTGGGAGTACCTGTTCTTCCGGGGCATCGGTGTCACCCTGATCGCCCTGCCGGCCATGGTGATTGCCATCCGTCGGGCCAGTGGGGTGACGCCACGGACCCAACCGATTCATGTTGCGGCCGGTATCATGCTCGGACTGCTCAACGCGCTATTCATCGTCGCCCTCGACCTGACCACCGTTGCATTCGTGCTGTTCACCCAGACACTTTCGCCGGTTGTTGCCGCGTACGCGAGCTGGATTCTGGTGCGAGAACGGATCTCGCGCAACGCCGCCATCGCTACGGCAGTGAGTGTGCTCGGTGTGGGCGTTATGGTCGCCGGAACGATCACCAGCGGACTGTCCGCCACAAGCCTTGTTGCGTTCGCGCTGCCCCTGTTCTTTGGCATCTACGCCACGTTGATTCGCACCGCCGATGAGATCGAACCAACCGTCCCCGTCACGATCGGCGGCATGACGTTGATCGTGTGCAGCACCATCGTCGTTTCCGCGCAGGGCGGTTTCAACATGCCCGCGCAGGACGCCCTCATCGGGCTGATCGCCGGAGCCGCCTTTCTAGGGATCCCGTTGGTGATGTTCAACTACGCCCAGCGCGCGGTGCCCTCGTCAGAGACGACACTTCTGCTCATGGCCGAAGTGGTCCTCGCCCCACTCTGGGTCTGGCTCTTCGTTGACGAACAACCCGAGGTCACCACATTGGTTGGCGGCGCAATCATCCTCGCCGCAGTCGCGTGGTTGACCGTCTCTTCCCGTCCACGACGAACGGTGGTGTCACACCCATGATCATCGAATCACTGCTGCCGTTGGGCAAGCTCGATCCCGGTCTGCGCGAACCGGACACCCCTCTCGAAATCGGCGAGTTCGCCGAACGGGCCCAGACCGCCGAATCCGTGGGTCTGGACGCCGTCCTCGTTGAGGAAACGAAGGACGATCCCTATCAGTTGCTCGCCCTGGGTGCGGCCGCGACCTCGACCATCGGTATCGGAACTTCGGTGGCAATGGCCTTTCCCCGGAGCCCCACGGCGACCGCCATGTCGGCGTGGTCTCTGCAGAAACTGTCTCACGGAAGATTCGTACTCGGCCTCGGATCTCAGGTCCGGGCGCACATACAGCGACGTTACGGGTTGCCGTGGCACGCTCCAGCGCCGTGGATGCGGGACTACGTCGGGGCGATGCGAGCCGTGTGGGAGTGCTGGCAGAACGGAACCGAACTCAACTTCGAGAGCGAGCACTACAACATCAACTTGATGGTGCCGCTCTTCGACCCCGGCCCCATCGACCACCCCAAGATTCCCGTGCACATTGCCGCCATCGGTCCGAACATGTGCGGTGTGGCAGGTGAAGTTGCCGACGGCGTCCGGCTG
>SHLQ01000283.1 GCA_004282895.1 Acidimicrobiales bacterium | reverse complement strand
GTGGAGGTCTCGGTGGCGTATCGAGCGTTGGTCTCGCCGTGTTGCAGGACCAGGCGGAGCCCGCACAGATGGGTCGAGTGAACTCCGCTCACCAGTTCATTCGGACGCTTGGGTTCAGCTATGGCGCCGCAATTGGCGGTGCAGTGATCTTTGGGGTTGTCGCAGCGAGGTTGGGCTCGGCCGAGGTCGTGCGCGACCTGCTTGGCGACGATGAGGTCGTGGCTGCGGTCGAGACCGTCGAGGCCGTGCAGTCGGGATTCTTCTGGGCGCTGGTCGTGGCAGCCACGATCTGCTCAGCGGCAGCAGTGTCGTCCCTCAAGCTGTCGTCGGCCGAAAGAACTTCGGTAGCTGAACGCGGATAAGGCGGAGCATCTCGCGGAAGAAGCGGGTTGGGCCAGAGTCGCACGCTCGCAAGACCTTGCGGTGATCCCATGCAACCACGGCTGAGGTCCCGACGAGAGCGATGAGCCAGATGGTTCGCGCCGCCAGCCATAGCGGTTTTGGCCACCGGTCAATGTGCTGGGGCAGAGTGGCTTCGTGGAATTCGAGGTGTCGAACTTCATCCTCTTGGATACGGGCGAAGATGCGGGACAACACGTGGTCGCCGACGCCTTCGGCCAGGACCTTGTAGTACCGCACCGCAACAATCTCGGCGACCAGGAGCATCAACACCTCAGCGCGCAGTCCGGCGATCGTACGGGTCACTTGAAAGACGCCGTCGGTCCAGTGCTTCTGCAGCATCTCGATCTCGAGGTCTTGGCACACGAGGGCCAGCAGCCGCGCGTGCTCCTGCTCCTCCCGTACGAAGAGCTGCAAGGCCTGGACGTAGTCGGGATCGCCCACCTTCTCGGCCGCGGTGAGCAAGTGCGCGCCGGTGCCCATCTCACCCAGCTGGAACTGCGGGAGCGACGTACGCAGGCCCGCCTCCACCACGGGAGCGAGCTTCCACATGCCGCTGGTTGTGACCTTGGCATGCTGGCCCTCGTGGAATTCGAAGTCGGCTCGCCACAACGCCTCGATCGTCGTTGGCCCTTCATGGATCTTCGTTGCGGTTTCTGACCAACGCATCTGCGCCTCCCGTTGTTCTCCACCCTGACCATGACGTGGCTGATCGAAAGAGGAGGTAAGAGGTGATGGCCGCATGGTAGAACGAGCCGATGGACCTCTCCTCGGAAACAATCGACGCGACCGCCCGCCTTCTCACTGATGCACGAAGGGCGGGAACCATGATCCACTCCTTGGGTAATGGCACTCCGACAAGCAACGACGAGGCCGATGCGATCGCCGACGCCCATGCATCCCAACTCGGATGGAACGTCGTTGGTTGGAAGATCGGGTGCACGTCGGAGCTCGCCATGGAGATCCTCAACAGTCCTGGCCCCTTCGCAGGACGTATCTTCGAGGGGAACGTTCATCCGTCCGGCGACGTGGTTCACCGTCCGAGGCCGCTCATGGTCGAAAGTGAATTCGCGTTCACGATCGGCGAGACGATTGAACCACGCGATGGCGAATGGGAAGTTGACGAAATCAAGGCCCACACGGCGTCTGTCGCTCCGGCCCTGGAGGTTCTGAGCCCCCGCATCGAAGGGTTCGGCAAATCGGGCTACTTGGATGTGTTGGCCGACAGCGGCGGCAACGAGGGAGTCGTGCTCGGGACTCCGGCTGCGGTTTCCGATGCACTTGACCTGGCCTCGATACCCGTGCGTTGTGAGGTCGACGGTGAGACGACGGGGGAGGGGACCGGTGCTGATGTCCTCGGCGATCCGTGGAACGCGCTCGTGTGGTTGGCGAATCATCTCGGTGGACGGGGCATCACTCTGGACGCCGGTCAGATCGTTCTGTCGGGAACCTGCACGGGTGTTGCGTCCGTGCCGGTGGGCTCAACCGTCGTAGTGGATTACGGGCCGATGGGCACGGTTACTGCAACCTCGGGCTGACGTTCAAGATTCTCTCTCCAAATGCTTGCACCGAACAGTTGTTCGCAATTACAGTCATGTCGTTACCAAGAGCGTGTCACACCCCATCCGTAAGGTGCAGCACAACTTCCCCCAACGAACATGCAGTACCGCATCGGATGTGCGGACAACCAAGGAGACAAGCAGTGGAGCGAGAAAAAGCACTTGAAATGGCCCTCGGCCAGATTGAAAAGCAGTTCGGAGCCGGCTCCGTCATGCGAATGGGCGAGAAAGGTTCGATGGCGATTGGGTCCGTGCCTACGGGTGCCCTGGCGCTCGACCTTGCCCTCGGTATAGGTGGGCTGCCTCGCGGCCGTGTCACCGAGATCTACGGCCCGGAATCCTCGGGTAAGTCCACGCTCGCCACACACGTGGTCGCCGAGGCACAACGCAACGGCGGCACCTGCGCCTACATCGATGCCGAGCATGCGATGGATCCGATCTACGCCAAGGCCATCGGCGTCGACATCGACAGCCTCCTCATTTCCCAGCCCGACACAGGCGAACAAGCACTCGAGATCTGCGCCATGCTCGTACGTTCCGGCGCTCTCGAT
The DNA here is from genome assembly GCA_004282895.1 of Acidimicrobiales bacterium. GTDB lineage: Bacteria > Actinomycetota > Acidimicrobiia > Acidimicrobiales > SHLQ01 > SHLQ01. The sequence goes on along the minus strand of SHLQ01000283.1, from coordinate 732 downwards.
GTCATCGTGATCGATTCGGTCGCGGCCCTCACCCCCAAGGCCGAGATCGAAGGCGACATGGGCGACCACCACGTCGGTGCCCAGGCCCGTCTCATGTCGCAGGCACTGCGCAAGCTCACTGGCAACCTCAACAAGACCGACACGATCTGTATCTTCATCAACCAGCTGCGCGAGAAGATCGGTGTCATGTTCGGTTCACCCGAGACGACCCCTGGTGGCCGTGCGCTCAAGTTCTATTCGTCAGTCCGTCTCGACATTCGACGGATCGAGTCGATCAAGCAGGGCGCCGAGGTAGTGGGCAACCGCACCCGAGTCAAGGTTGTGAAGAACAAGGTTGCTCCGCCGTTCCGTCAGGCCGAGTTCGACATCATGTACGGCGTCGGCATCAGCCGCGAAGGGTCGGTACTCGATCTGGCGGCCGAACACGACGTCGTCAAGAAATCGGGCGCCTGGTACACCTACGAAGGTGAGCAACTGGGCCAGGGTCGCGAGAAGGCGAAGGACTTCCTGACGGAAAACCCCGAGCTCATGGTCGAGATCACGGACCGTGTGACCAAGCTCGTCATGCCCCAACCCGAAGAGGACATCGATCTCACCGACGGCGACGAGTTCTCCGACGCCGACGACGAACCAATCCTCTTGGACGACTAGAGGGATGGCGATGCCGGTCCCGGCGCCGCCTCAAACGAATCCCCGGCGTCACCGAAACCGACATCGCCATCCCCGCCGCAT
>SHLQ01000108.1 GCA_004282895.1 Acidimicrobiales bacterium | reverse complement strand
CGGATTTCGGCACGGAAGCGAGATTGTCGAAGGTGGCGACGCTGTCGTGGTCGATACCTTCGTCGACTCCTACGGGGATGCAGGTCGGAATAGCGCGGATGGTGCTGGTCACCGGGGCCACGATGATGTTGTTGAGCGCGGGGATCACTTCATCGCGCGAAACGACAAGCACGGGACGTCGCTTCTGGTTTGGTGTCTCCATGAGCCAAAGCTCGGCTTGAGCTACCAAGGTTCAGCTTCGGTCATGGCGGTTGCGTTGGCCATTGCGAGGTCGTCATCTTCGCTGGTCTGGGGCTGTTCACGGTAAGAGTTTGCGATCTCGGCACCGACTCGTGCTCGTCGGACGAGATCCGCAAGGTGGTGGACACCCTGACGGATGACCGCCGACCGGCTCTCTCCGACACCCTGTTCGACGAGATCGTCGATGAGCGAAAGCTCTTCGTCGCTGAACCTGGTCGGGACTGGGGTTGTCATACGCACCAGTATACGTTCTGTATATCAACATCGCAAGAGTTCAAGACCCATGGTCAACCCTCTTCTGGCGGAGGTGGTTGTTCGCCATCACCTCCCGGAGGAGCGGGGCGGCCGCCGGCGTCTTGGCCTTCAGCCGTCAGCCCCATCAGGCAGGTCAGCCGTATGCAGGGTCCCTGTGAAACGCCTGTAAGAAGTTCATCGGATGAACAACAGTTGGTGCCTTAGTGGCCGACGCAGCGGCCAGACCTGCCAAGTATTGTCTGATGCCATGAACGAAGGGGTACTCGAGGCCATCGGCGGGCTGGGTCTGTTTCTCCTTGGCATGTTCGTCATGACCGACGGTCTCAAGCAACTTGCCGGGCGTTCACTGCGCACGGCGCTCCGCCGATTCACCCGGAGCCCGACAAGCGGCGCCGTCACCGGCGCGGTTTCCACGGCGATCATCCAATCATCGAGCGCCACCACGGTGACGGCCGTTGGATTCGTGGGAGCCGGTCTGTTGACCTTCGGCGAGGCGCTGGGGATCATCTTCGGCGCAAACATCGGGACGACGATCACCGGCTGGTTGGTGGCGCTGTTCGGCTTCAAGGTGCCGCTGGGCACGCTTGCATTCCCGATCGTGTTGGGCGGCTCTCTCGGACGCCTCTTCCTCCGGGGACGATGGGCGAAAGCAGCAGAGGCGATCGCGGGCTTCGGCGTCATCTTCATCGGTATTGGGCTCCTGCAGTCCGGCCTGGGCGGACTCGAAGGCACCGTCACACCGGAGTCGTTCCCACCGAACACCTGGTTCGGCCGGCTCCAGCTCGTCGGGATCGGCGTGCTCATCACCCTCGTCACGCAATCCTCCTCGGCTGGCGTGGCCATCGCCATCGCAGCGGTCCACGCCGGTACGATCACGTTCCCCCAAGCGGCGGCGGTTGTCATCGGCATGGACATCGGCACGACGGTCACGGCCGCCATGGCGGTCGTTGGCGGTGGGACCCAGGTGAAGCGCACAGGCTTGGCGCACGTGGTTTACAACGGGATGACCGGCGTTGGGGCGTTCTTCCTTCTCGTTCCGTACGTGGCGTTTTGGGAACGCGTCGGCTCCGACGCGCTCGAAAACCAGCCGGAGATCCTGCTCGTGGCCTTCCACACACTGTTCAACGGGATCGGGGTGCTACTCGTTCTCCCCGTGGCGAACCGTTTCGCCCGGCTGATCGAGCGGATCATTCCCGTGCCCGAGGACGATCTCACCCACGCCCTGGGCCGTTCGTTACTAAGCGACGCCGATGCTGCGCTGGACGTGGTGGAAGAGACCCTGCGACAGACGGCGATTCGCACCTACTCGCTCCTCCTGTCGATGTGGCGAACGCCGGCAGCACGCAACCGGAGCGAAGATGAGATCACAGAACTCGACGAAGCGGTCGGGCAGATTCGCGCGTACACCACCCAGATAGAGAGCCCCGATTCCGGTGGTGCGCAACGAGCTCGACACCAGGCGGCTTTCCACGTCACCGATCACCTTGATCGCATGCTCGGGCGGCTCCGACATACCGAACGGGTGGCCACGGCAGCTGAGGATCCGGAACTACGGGCGCTCGCGGAACCGCTGATCGAGACGACCGAAGGCCTGCTCGCCTGGATGGGGGAGGAGGGGCCTGCGGTCACCGAACGGGCCGAACACGTCTCCGACGAGATCGTCGCCGCCGTTCGTCCGTACCGGGCAGCCACGATCGAACGGTCGGCCGGCCGTCCCGGGGATCCGGCTGATATCGAGAGTCGACTCGACTCGGTCAGGTTCCTGGCCCGGGTCTCCAACCACCTGTGGCGGACAGCTCTATATTTCGAACAGCTCGCCGACCCCACTGCGCCCGAGCTCGCATTGGAGGTCGAGCCCGACGTGTAGCGCTGTCGGGCGCCTAAGGTCAAAGCATGAGTGCGCCGCTGCTCGATGTGGATCACATTGCCGTGCATTACCACGGGCGCCCACGGCTCTTCGATCGCTCACCGACAGCGACAAGGGCAGTCAACGATGTCTCGTTCAGAATTGATGCCGGGCGCACGTATGGACTGATCGGGGAATCCGGATCGGGAAAGTCGACGCTCGCTCGTGCGGTACTTCGACTGGTACCGGTGGAGCGAGGCACGATCCGGGTTGATGGACGCGACATAAGCCAAGTTCGGCCCGATGAGCACCTTGACTATTGCCGCCAGGTGCAAGGGGTGTTTCAGGAGCCCTTCAGCTCTCTGAGTGCCTTTCGCAGCGTGGAAGAAACGATCGGCGACGTCCTTACTCGTCACTTCGATGTGAAGGGACGGGAGAGACTGAATCGGGTCTCCAACCTGCTCAAGTTGGTCGGACTCTCGGCCGAATTCGCCCACCGGTATGTCGATGAGCTGTCTGGAGGGCAGTGCCAGCGGGTGTCACTGGCGAGAGCGCTGTCGGTCGATCCTGAGTTGGTCATCTTTGACGAAGTCACATCGGCACTCGACATGTCCGTGCGCAGCCAGATCATCAACCTTCTACGGGGCTACCAGGACCGAACCGGGGCGGGATATCTCTTCATCTCGCACGATCTCGAAGCGGTACGTCACATCGCGCATGAGGTTGGGGTCATGTGCTTTGGCTATTTGGTTGAGACCGGCACCCCGCAGGCAATCTACGCTGCGCCAGCCCACCCCTACAGCGAGATGCTCGGGGCGTCGATCCCGCAACCAAACCCTCTCATGCAACGGTCGCGCCGGAACATCCGGCGCCAGATCGTGGTGAACCTCCCGCCGCCGAGTCCGACGAGCCCTCTCGCGGGTTGCCCTCTTGCTGCTCGATGCGCCGCGGCAATGGACATTTGCCGTCGCGAAATGCCGGAGCCAACCACCGCACACCATGGTGGGACGACGCGGTGTCACCTCCACACCAGCGGACCTTGCCTTGGCGGCGAATCGATCGTTCCGTTCATGCGCGAGGCGCGCCGCCCCGACATCATCCGTCAGGTGCGCTGACCCCTCGACTTGGCGAACTTCGCGACTGACTGCGAGGTCTTGCCGTCCAGATTCGTGAAGCTCACCTCAACGACGGAGTCCTCGGCGACACCAGCGTGTTCTCCGCCGATTCGGCGCGCGCAATGCGAACCATGACAGCAACTGGTCTGAAGTTTCAGGTCGGGATGGGCTGGTTCCGCCGGGGCCGCAACCCCGACACCAGCTATGTCGAACACCTCGGTGGTTGCGCAGGGTTCTGGACCGTTATGCGGCTTCACCCAGAGCAACAGGCTGGCGTGGTCATCATGGGAAACTCCACGTCCTATGACCATGACGTGGTCGCCCGGTCAGCCATCGAGAAGTTGGTCGGCTCTTAGCTGCGCTTTCAGGTCTTCAAGCGGTCACACACGATGTTCTTCGGTCACCGAGAACACCTGCTTGCAGCTTCCACAGGCGACCGGATCGCCGGACAAGGCGTAGTCGGCGAGTTCAGCTCCACAAGCGGGGCAGAAGTGACCCGACCCTGATACCTCCTCAGACTCTTCGACCGGGCGGTACCGACTCAACGCCGGAAGAGCCAGCGTGAGAGCGGCCACCAGGATGCTCTGCACACCGATCACGCGAGCGATGCCGGCGCCACCACCCTCGGCCCAGAGCACGCCGATCAGCGAGGCCGCAAGCAATGCAATCAACAGATGTGTCAGCAACCGAAGCCGTTGGTGGGCAGGACGGAGGGGAAGGAGCGCCAACAGACCCGAGAACGTGGCCGCGCCGCCGATCGTGAACGCGGTCAACAATATCTTTCCCCAAGTGCTCGAATCGGCTTCGGCCCACAGGCCTCCGAGCAACAGTGCGAAGCCCAGAACCAGACCGCCTACCGCCACCGCAGGTACCGGCCACAGGACTCGCCGAGATAGCGGCGTGCCGTTGATGAGGATCGCAAGCATCGAACCCGAAACCAGGAAGCTCGAGATAAGGACCTTCTGTTGGGTATCACCGAAGTCGTCGACGAGGAGCGCCCAAATCCCCAATGCCGCATTGATCGCGATGGAGGCGAGGAACGCTCGCAAGGCGATCGTGCGCAGATCGGTGGGTCCGGACTCTCCCATACCGCGACGCTAACTCCAGGTCGTGATGGCGGACCAGAGGCCGAGGTCCCGCCAGTCAGAACCCCATTGCTCAGCCGAGACCACGATCAGCATCGCCCACGTCGGATTTCGGCAAGGCCAAAAACCGGGGCGAAACCTTCCCTTTTCTGGTGTGGAAGAGCTGGCCGACCTTCTCCGCGATGGTCACCCGTGGTAGGAGGTCATCGACGCGAGCCTCCACCGATTCAGCAGCGTCGAGATACGGGGCGCTGGGTGTGTGGCTCATTCGTCGCCGAACCGGTCGTGGAGTTCCGCCAGGATCGTGGCGAGGTGGCTCATCTCTTGGGAGCAATGAAGGAGCAAGGCAAGGCCGACCTGATCGGTGAGCCGAAGCCGGCGAACCCGTTCAGTGTTGCTGATGCGGGTAATGAGCGGCCCGACGACCGGCATCTCTGACTCGGTGTCGCCGAGGAGGAAGCGGCTGTGCATTCGGCTGCCGATGTCGGTGTCTTCGACTAGGTGGATGAGCCAGCCCGCTACCAGGCGTTCTTTGCGAAGGGCGGTGCGAGCGCAGATAGCCACGCCGATCTTGTCGACACGTGCCTGATCGAAACCGACCGACGACGCTTCGACGAAACGGATCGCCAGCTTCTGAAGGTCGCCGCCGATGTACTCGTCGACGTAGGAGGTGTTGCCGACCCATCGATCATGAATCGAGCTGACGTGGCGGCGGTCCTCGTCGATCGACGAGGCCACATGATCCTTCGGGTGCCACAGGCAATAGCGCTCGCTGGTGTAGCTGTGCCACGAGAACCACCAGTCCCACATTGCCGCCGTAACGCCGGGCATCTCGGTCAGGCAGGCGATGACGAGTTGACCATTGGGGAGGCGCACCACTTGATCGACGAGTCCGTCTCCGCCGCCGGGGACGTCAAGGAGTTGATTGGGATCGTCGAAGCACGAGGTCTGCGCCATCGGCTGCACGCCCTGGTCAAGGGCTACCTGCACTCGATCGGGGATCTCGCCCATTGGGCGCTGGAACGACTCGAGATCGTGGGTCTCGCGGTCTTGTACGGCCGAGGCTGGTCCGGGCTTGGTCATGTTGTGGGTTCCTTCCAATCGTCTCTCGACGTCAAGAGCGGGGGTTGTTGATCTCTCTCGCTAGAAACTGATTGTCCATGAGCCGTTGGCCTTTGCTGCCTCGATGGCGGCGGTGCCGGCCGGCTGCATTCTGTCCGCGGCCTCGAGTGCTCTGATCTTTGGCTTGTTCACCTTGGACCACGCGCCGGAAGGCTTGCGAGGAGAGAAGTACTGCTCGTAGCGATCGTCGTCGAGGGACACGGACTTGCTGTCGATCCAGCCGTAGCAGAGCGCTTCGTCGACGGCCTCGGACCAAGCAATCGACGCTTTGCCGCTGCTCTTCTTGAAGTACATGAGCCACACGGCATCGGCGGTTGTGTGGTTCTCGTGGAGCCACGCCCGGAATTCGTCCCCGTCCACAGCGGTGATGCGTGCAATCCCGGGGGTAGGCAAAAGAAAGCTCCTTCCTGCCACGCTCAACCTACTCGTTGCGAAGCACTGGCCTTTGAGAGCGTGGCTACGATCGAGATCATGATCGAGCTCGAATTCGGAACGCTCAAGCACTGGTCGGGCGCGCGCTGGCAGTTCGCAGGTGTGATGGCCTTGGTCAGTGCGCTCGCCATCGGGTTGCCGACCGATGTGATCCCCAATCCCGTGTTCGGGCGCCAGGGCACGCCGGTCGAGCCGTGGGCCGTGCCGGTGCTGGCGATCACCGCACTGCTCAGTGGTTTGCTCTTTGCCACGTACTTCCGGGGCGGTGGTACCTCTGAAACCAACGACGGCGCAGAGCTCGACCAATCCACTCGTTTCGGAAGCCTTGGAGCACTTCTGTCGTTCTTCGCCGTTGGCTGTCCGATCTGCAACAAGCTGGTCGTGATTGCACTCGGCACCTCCGGCGCTCTGACCTGGTTCGCTCCGGTCCAGCCCTACCTGGGGCTCGTCGCGCTGGGTCTGTTGGTGTGGGCCTTGCGGGTCCGCTTGCGGGGTGAGGTCGCATGCACGGTGAACGCCAGCTGAGGCTGTTGACGGGCCGAACACGCTGGTGACGACTTGGGACGAAGAGTGGATTTGGGGACCCGTGCGCGGTGCTGAGTGTTGGCGAGGTCGATACGCCTGCGGTGGCCGAAGACGGTCTGTTGGTGCGAGTCCGGGCAGCGTTGATCCATATCGGAGCCGTCTACGGCGTGCGCGGGCTTCCGAAGCTCATGCCTCCGATGACAGCAGCCCGTCGGCCGTGACCACACGTCGCATGTCCTTAAGCCGCTCTCCGCAATTGGGCGACGCCGTTGATGCGATCGCGGCCGTCGGCGACGGCCACAACCAGGGGACGTCCGTCATAACCGTCTGAGGGAACGCGATTCGTCTGTGCGGCCTGATCCCGCGGGTCGACCCTCTGGCCAGCGGGCCCTAATCGGCTTCGACGAAGGCCTTTTCCGCTTCGATGGCGGGCTCGTAGCCCTCGTGGGCACTCAGCTTCTGGGCGATGACGGCGAGCATGATGCCGTAGACGGCCTTCGATGCGATGTCGGCGAAACTGTAGACGAGGCTTCGAACCACGACCCCATTCGACGAAGCGCTGATTTGAGGCATGAGATAGCCGAGCGGGTAGATGGTCCACGAGACCAGGAAAAGGATCCAGACCGCACCGAACAGCCGCTTGACGTGGGGTGGCGCGGTCGCTTTGGCGTCGTTCACGGTCTGCCAAGCGACATAGAGCAGCCAGAAGTAGAACACCGTGCTTATTGCGCCCCACAGCCAGAACTGCGTGCCACCGTCGACTTCATCGAATTGACCGATGTAGCCGGTCCAGATCATGGCCAGGCCAGCGATGACGAACGATGCCCAACGCTTGCGGAACGTCATCCCGGTGATACCGGCGACGATGAGAAGCTGCGTCAGTAGCACCGGGACATCGATACTCCAGTTCATGTAGCGGAAGCCGTTCGAGAAGAGATCGCCGCTCAATTCGTAGACGGAGCCGTTCCACGAAAAGGCGTTGTTCCATCGAAGCGCCAGGAACCCCAGTTCGAGCGTCGCCGACACCATAACCACACCGGTCAGGTACGAAGTCAGCCGGTATCGGGGTGAAATGCTGCCGGACGTGGCCAGCGAGTACACCAGCACCGCGGCGAAAACGGCAGCGGTCAAGGAGAAGACGCCGAGCACGATTTCGAACTGTGTTGGCGAGTACGTGAAGTCATTTTCAAAGGACATACGACTAATTCTTCATTGGAGACCACCTTGCTGGTCAAGTCGAACGAGCATTTCTTGTCACGCGCTTCAGACGGTGACCATGCGGTTGGAAGCACCGGCGTTACTCATGACCGGTCAACCCGCTTTCGCCAGGCGCTGAAGGATTTCACCGAGCCCGGGCCTGGCGCTCGTAGCCACGGCCACGGGTGGGTTTCGGCCGGATGGAGCGCCGAGGCTCGCGTTTGAAAACCGGGGACCGGTGCGTGGGTTACGGCGAGCGAACGGCCTCGCAGCTCGACGGTCGGATCGCCAAGGTGGAGCTCGACCGGGCGAACCTCGGCGAGTTCGACGAGCGTCTCGGTCAGAAACACGAGACGCTTTGCATCGAGGCGAAGGCGAGCGAGTAACGGCTCATCGAAAACGAATGCAGCTGGCAAATTGGGGTTCGCCACAAGTGCTGGATCGGAGTACCCCAGCGACTCGGCAGTAAGCCACACGGTGTCAGGTTCGCTGTTCGCGATACGCCGGTCCGGGCCGGTGAGGTCGACCTCCTTTGGCCATTCGACGGATTCCAACGGGCGATCGTCCGGCCAATCCTCGATCGGGCAGGCAGTGCGATACGGACACTGTTGGCAATATCCGGGAGCCCGCCGTTCAACCTGGTAGCGGCTGAAGCCGTAGGACTTCGATGAGCCGAGGCCGGTAGTCCACTGCCAGCCGAGACGGTTGGCAGCGCGCGATCCGTCGAGCAGGTGGCGGAAGAACCGATCCTCGCCTCGGCGCCAGTCCTGGCCGTGGCGTACCGTCCAGTCGCTCGCCAGCCACATGCGCGCTTGGTTCACCAACCAGCCGTCGTGCTCGAGCTCGGTGACGGCCGCGTTGAGGCACGGGAGCATGCGATCCCATCCGTCCCCGGGTTCGGTCGTTGCGGGCCGTCGTCGGAGAGGTCGAGCCGACGCGTGACCGATGCGTGCATACCAGTGGCGTGCATACTCCTGCCACAGCAGTTCGTCCCGAAACTTCTGCACATCGCGCTCCGGACCGCCAGCAACTGCGTCCCACACCTGGCCGAGTGTCAACAGTCCGTGGCGGATGTAGGGCGACAGGCGTGATGCTCCCCGTCGATTGATCGGCGCAACCTCATTGCGCTGGTTGGCGTAGCCGGTGACGTCGAAGCCAGCGAGCGCAGCGTCGGCGGACCGCTGGCCCCCTCGGATCGAGGGTGAACCGCTGACCGTTCCATCGACAAGGTGGCCCAGATGTTCGGCCACGAACGCCTCGACCGCTGGGCGCGTCATGGCGGGCAGGTCGAGTCTGGTCACCTTCCTAGTCTGGCGCCTGACAACGGTGTGATGACCGATCCCGGCTCGGCACACAGCGTGTGGGTTCGATCGGTAAGACTGTCGCTGTGGACACGTTGGTGCGGCAGGGATGAAGGCAACCTACGAGGTTGCGCGGGCGGCGTTCCGGAACGAGAAGTCGATCGACATCGCAGCCTCGCCTGAGCAGGTCTGGCCGTGGCTCGCGCAGATGGGCTTCGGACGGGCCGGCTGGTACAGCTGGGACCTGATCGACAACCTCGGCCGGCGCAGCGCGACGGAGTTGCACCCAGAGTGGATGGTCGAGCAGGCGGGGGATCGAATTCCTGGAGGCCCGATCGAATTCGATACGCCGATTCTCGATGCGCCACGCCATCTCGTGATCGCGTTTGGCCCCCAACGGCTTGCGCGTTGGGCCACCGAGTTCGTTCTCTCCTACCGGCTCCGGCCCACTGCCACAGGATGCCACCTCACCGCCGTCGCCACCGGGCGCATCGATGGTCCCCTTGGCCGCCTCGTTGCCCGCTACCTGCTGGGCCCGGGGGACGCCTTCATGGTGGGCAAGCAACTCCGGGGCATCCGCAGTCGCAGTGAAGCGCACGCCTAGCAGGATTTGGCCTTCATTCAACCCGTCGCGACCAGGCGGTCGGTGCCTACCCGCCCAGGAGCAGCCAAACAAGGATGCCGATCAGCCCAATCGGGAGGAGCGATACGAGCAAGGGCAGCAGCAACAACAGCCCCCGATCACCCTTGCGTACCGCAAGGAACAAGAAGATGGGGGCACCGAACATCGCCCCGCTGGTGAACGGGATGAAGGTCAATACCGCGCAAAGAGCTGCTACCCGTCCCTCAACAGTGGTCGCTGGAACCGAGCGACCCCGCAACGTCCAGCGAGGGCGCTCACCCGGTCGAGGTGGCAGGGATGTAACCAGACGGGTGCCACCGATCAGCGCCACAAGTCCGAAGGCCAACGAGGTCAAGCCGATCGGAACAAGGTTGGGCAACCGAACTCCAAACTGGACATTTGTAGAAACCCCGGGTGAGCCGTCTGCGTTCATGATGACCACGGCCCAGTCTCCGCTCTCGATCGTCCAGTCGAGGGTCTGTTCGCCGCGGCCGCTCACCGACGCAACCCAGAAATCCTGGTCCCCGGGATCGGCGGGATCGGCGGTGCCCTCGTTCCGGGTGTACTCCACTTCGGAGATGTCGTCCGCCGTGGAGTCCCACGCGGTGATCTCATCGTAGGGAACGCCGTCGAGGTACTCAGCAACCGTATCGGACGGAGCGATGCCCAGGAAGAGCTCGCCAGATCCCGCAGAAACCGCCTCAACCCGCACATCATCGGGTGTCGAGACGAAATCGGGCAGATTGTTGAACCGCAGCAGCTCGAGGTCGTTGGTGACCACGGCACCGGATGACACGTCGACGGTCAACGGATCGCTCAATCTGTAGTCACCAACAAGGGGAGAGTTGGCCAGCGACGCGATGCCGTAGTTGTACAGCAGGACCAGCCCGAGCAACACCAGCCCGATTCCAAGACCGGTCTTTGTTCGGCGGGTCACGGCAACCACCTCTTTCGCTACATCACAACGGGAAGTTCGATGTCTTCTTTTGTTTTGACACGTCTGTGTCGGCGCGACCAGAGCCAAAAGTCAGAATCCCCGACGCTTCATGCGGAGGAGCACTCTTTGCGGCGCCGCCGCTCCTCTCGCGATCAGCTGACGGGAAGTTCCGCGCGGGACCTTAGGAGCTCTGGGGGTTGAGGAACTCCGGGTGTTCGCACAAGTGCTCGGCGAGAGTGGACATGGCGTCAGCGAGGGCCTTCGTCTGTTCAGGGGAGAGTGGGTCGAAGATCAAGCGTTGGACATCCTCGACGTGGATGGGTGCGAGTTGTTCGAGCCGAGATTTGGAGCGGGCCGCCGTCAAATCCGGTCGCCCAGAAGTCGAACTTCGTGACGGGTTCAAAGCCGAGATACTCGGCGTACCATCGGGCGGCCTCGGCCCGGTCGGGCACGCGAATGTGCACGTGGTCGAGCCGGCCCATCTTGAATGTTGAAGGCTTGGGACTCATTGCCCCACCGTAGACCGACTCAACGAAGGTCCAGTCGCATGAGGACGCGTGGGAAGCCGTTGAGTACCGAATCGGTATCCGCGGCCTTCACGAAACCGGCCTTCTCAAAGAGAGCCATCGTGCCGACGTAGGCCATCGTCGTGTCGATCTTGGCCCCCTTGTTGTTGAGCGGGTAGCCCTCGATCGCCACCGCGCCGTTCTCGCGGGCGAAGTCGACTGCGCCAGCGAGTAGATGGTGCGAGATGCCCTCCTTGCGGTGCCCGGGCCGCACCCGGATGCACCACACCGACCACACATCGAGGTCATCGACATGGGGAATCGTGCGGCTGCGGGCAAAGCTCGTGTCAGAGCGCGGGTGAATGGCGGCCCAACCGACCACCTCGCCGTCGTCGTAGGCGAGAACACCAGGCGGAGGGGATTCGTTCACCAACAGTTGCACCCGCTCGCCCCGTGCCGGGCCCAGTAGCTCCCGGTTCTGCTTGGAGCCGAGGCGGTAGCTCAAGCACCAACACACGTTTGCGTCGGCCCGTTTGGGCCCGACCATGGTCTTGACGTCCTCGTAGACCGTCGC
>SHLQ01000282.1 GCA_004282895.1 Acidimicrobiales bacterium | reverse complement strand
CCGTCGATCCGCTATCACTGGACGCAGATGATCGTCACGTCGTCCGAGTTGTTGTCGTCGTTGCACTCGGTGGTCGTTCGACCGCCTTGGCCGTCGTCGTTGACGACCATGGTGATCGTGCCCTGAATGTCTACGTCGATGATGCAGGAGACCTCGAGGCAGCCCCCGACGGGGACCGGGCCCTCCGTGAAGGAAACACACAAAAGGTTCTCGTCCGCAGGGTCGCCGACATAGAACGTGGCAGGCATGGAGGCGCCGACCGTCCGCGTGCCCCGGTTGCACACCGTCGCGGTCAGAAGGCGCTCCTCGCCGGAGGTTTGGCAGACGCTTTCGTCGACGTCTCCGGTAATGTCGGGCTGAGTGCCGGGCGCAGCTTCGCCCTGCACGTTCTGCCGGAAGTTGTTGAGCGTTGTGTCGCTGAAGTTTGCGACCCAGTCCGAGGTCATGGGGATCGTTCCGTCGTCGTTGACGTTGGTGACCGAGTAGGTGTGTTGGTTCCACATGGGGCGCGAGGAGACCCAGCGATCGAGCGCGTCGCGCAGCACGCGGAGACCGACTTGCCCGACCCCCGGCGGATGCTCGGCCCGGCAGGTGTCGCCGCTGCCCGGCGTTCCGGCGATCGGCGCTTCGCATGAGTAGCCTTCACGGCACTCCGAGTCGTCTACGCAACGGCAGAAGCCCTCATTGCACGATCCGGACAGGCAGTCGGCCCCCGCTTCACATCGGTTACCCCGGTGAATGGGATCAATCGCAGGGCAGGTTCGATTGCAGTTGGCGTTCGAGCCGATGAGGATCTCGGTGTTCGAGTCTCCGTCCGGGTCGGCGACGACTGGGTTTTCGAACCAAGTGCAGGAGGTGCGGAAAGCCGAGTACAGCACCTCGCCCGTCGAACCCTCGTAAATCCGTGTGAAGCACTCGTCCCCGTATACCGCTTCGGCGGCGCCGTCCCCTTCGAAGTCGAAAATCGAAGAACCGGTGCGATTGGAGGAAAGGTCCTGCGACGACGTGGACCAGCGTATCTCGGTGGTCAAACACGATGGATCGGCCGCACAATCGAGGTCGAAGAGTCGGTAGAAGTTTCCGCCTGCGGAGGCGAATTCGGGGCGTCCGTCATCGTCGAAATCGCCGATCGTAGGGGGACCGCCGCCGAGAATGCCGGAGCTCACGTTCAAGAGCACTTGGCCGGAGAGCGTCATCAAGCGAGCGTTGCCGTTGCCTGTCGACACGATTTCGGCAATCCCATCGAAGCTGTTCGCGTCAAACTCCGCGGGTGACGCGCCAGGGGTTCCGAAATCTGCAAGCGCCCAGAACTGCGCGCTATGGCCGAGCGGGTAGGCGAGGTCCCATTGATTGGTACCCGCGTTCCAACGGTAGATGTCACGAGCCGTAATCTCGACTTCCCCGTCTCCGTCGACATCGGCTACGGCAGGGACGCTCATGGCGCCTGCCGCCGACAAGACCTGACCCGAGTTCAAGCGGCTGCCCGTTGGACCGTCGTAGACTTCGCTCGCCGAAATCACCTCGGGAATACCGTCGTCGTTCAGGTCGTGCAGGGCGAGGCCATCCCAGCGCTGTCCGCTGATGTCGGTCTCGCGGGCCACCCATAGGCGCGTGTATGTTCCGAACGTTTCGCTCCAGCCGTAAGCGATCACGCCGCCTAGCGCGCGATGCGTCACGATGTCTGGAAATCCGTCTCCGTTGATGTCGCCGATCGCCGGAGGGGAGGCTGCGATGGCACGATTCGCGGAGTCGTCGAGGTTCACGATCTGCTCGCAGGTCTGGCCGTTGAGGATTCGAATCACGCCGAAGCGATCCGGATCCGTGCCTTCCGCGGCCGGTGAGCCACCGTCGAGGCCGTTGTACGTCACGATGACGATTTCCTTTGCGACGCCCGAATCAAACGGGAGGTCGGCGACCAAGGGGGTCGTCAGCACCTGAACGTGATCGGGGAATGGATCGCCAGACGGAGGCCCGGTCCATTCGCATTGAACATCGGCTTGGAAGAGCCCGATGGTGATGTCGCCAAGGCAGAGCTCGTTCACATCGCCCCGCGGTCCGCTGCCATAGGCAATGCAGGTCGGCGAATCGCTCGAGTCGGACAAGCAGCTGGCTGTGCAGCAATACGTGTCGCCCCCGCAGTCGTCATCGCTCTCGCAGCCACCTTGCGCGGCGAGGCACTCCTCTTGAACACAGACTTCGCCCGAGGGGCAGGGGCAAGGGTTCGCGACACCCCCGCTTCCACCGGAGCCGCCCCCGAAGCCAGCGCCGCCGCCAAATCCTCCGACGCCAGAGCGAGGATTGGCGCCCGACGAACAAGCCCCGACCAAAAGCACAACGAAGCACAGCGATAGCGTGCAGCCGTACGAAACCGATTTGCTCTCCCCCATAGAGTACAGAGTAGCCAGTGTCGCCGCGCCGCGCAGCATTCGTGCGAGAAACGAGCGCCTGCGGCCGCACCGAATGCGTTCGGTGTTTCCGACGCGCATTGCTTGCGTCACCCGCGCTGCAAAATGCCTGCAATATCGAGCTCCGAAGCCTGGCATCGTCCTTGCTTCGTTCTTTGATGCGGGCGCGGAATCCGCAGAATGGGAGGTTTCGATGCGTCAGCTGAAATTCTGGATGGTGGTCGCAGTGCTGGCTCTTGGTGCTACGGCCTGCAGTGGGACGAGCGGCGAGGCTGCCGTGAACAGTAACGAGGGGCTCCGCGCGTTCATGGGCGCAGTCGCGCTCGACCTCGCGCAGGTCATGGCCGATTTGGCGCCGCCGCTCCAGACATCCGCGGTCAAACAGGAACGTTCGACGACATGCCCCGACGGAGGCGGTGCGACCTGGACTGAGAGCGGGACCGGGACTGGAACCCTCGGCCTCGACGATTGCATCATGCGGGGAATCACCGTCAACGGGACGCTTTCAGGTTTCCTCGAGTCGGGCCCGATGTCGGTCTCCGCTCAGATGGGTGGGCCCATCACAGTTGCTGGGGGAGTGAGCGGTGAGCTGTTCGTGACGAACCTCGTTCTCAGTGCGCAAATCCCAATCACCGACGAGTTCACCTACTGGGAGGTCACGGCAACGGACGCGGATCAGAACGAGCTCTGCGCGTGGAGCGGCGGACCGGGTTGCGCTCCGTCACCCTTCTGATCGCATCTGATCCTACTCAGCGGCGATCCGGCGGGGCCATCGCCCAGTCGGGGAGCACTCCCGGCTCGATTCCGAAGAGGTTGGTTCCCACGACGTAGAAGACGACCGTGATCA
>SHLQ01000010.1 GCA_004282895.1 Acidimicrobiales bacterium | reverse complement strand
TGACGGAACCGACACCGGCACCACCGGTGGCAACAACGGAGCCGGAAACGGCTCGGACGACGGCACCGACAACAGCAACGACGCTGGAAACGGTGGCGGTACCGACGGCAAGAGCGACGCGATAACGGTCGAAGTCCAAGGACAGACCGAAACGGCCACCGCCCAAACCGGCACCCCCTCCTTCACTGGGTAGAACTTCTGGCACAACGCCTGTGTGTTTCGCGGACGTGAACCATCAGCGCTCCACATCCACACGTTTCGGCAGTTCCCGTTAGGCTCAGTCGGTCCGATGTAGGAAGGGTGAGTTAATGGGCGCGACCGTAATTGTCGGCACCCAGTGGGGAGACGAAGGCAAAGGGCGGTTCACCGACCTTCTCGCTCGGGACATGACCACCGTTGTCCGCTTTCAGGGTGGACACAACGCGGGCCACACCATCGTCGTCGAAGGCGAGAGTTTCGCCCTCCAGCTGGTGCCTTCGGGTGTGCTCTACCCCCACATCACTCCCGTTATCGGCAACGGCGTCGTGGTCGACCTTGGCGTTCTCCTGCGAGAGATGGAGATGCTCCAGTCACGAGGCGTCGACACCTCGAAACTGAAGCTCAGTGGCAATGCCCACATGATCTTTCCGTATCACCAGGAACTCGACGCACTGCACGAACGGCACCTCGGCAAGAACAAACTGGGAACAACCAAACGCGGCATCGGGCCGTCGTATGCGGACAAGTCCATGCGGACCGGCCTACGCGTGCAGGACCTGCTCGACGAGAAGATCTTCCGGGCGAAGCTCGAGGTTGTTCTGAACTCCCTGAACCCAACATTGAGCAAGGTCTACAACCGCATGCCCGTGGACGCCGACGCGTTGGCGGAGACCTTCCTCAACGAATACCGCCCCAAGATCGAGCCCATGGTGACCGACTGCATCACGCTGGTGCACGAGCGGCTCGAAGCTGGCGACGAGGTCCTTCTCGAAGGCGCGCAGGCAACGTTCCTCGACCTAGACCACGGCACCTACCCCTACGTGACCTCATCCAACCCGACTGCGGGTGGGGCCTGCGTCGGGTCGGGCGTCGGCCCGCGCTACATCGACCGCGTCGTCGGCGTGGCCAAGGCGTACATCACCCGCGTCGGTGCCGGGCCATTCCCCACCGAGCTCTTCGACGACGTGGGCGAACACATCGTCGACGTCGGACACGAGTACGGCACCAACACCGGGCGCCGCCGCCGGCCCGGATGGTTCGACTGCGTGATGATGCGGTATGCGCGTCGCGTGAACTCCCTTAGCGAGCTCGCCATTACGAAGCTGGATGTGCTCGATCAGCTGGACACCGTCAAAGTGTGTGTCGGGTATGAACACGACGGGCAACGGATCGACGACTTCCCGTATCACCAGTCCACGCTTCACCAGGTGACGCCGATCTATGAAGAGATGCCCGGCTGGAAGACCGACCTCACCGGGGTCAGAACCCGACCGGAACTGCCCTCGGAGGCCAGGGACTACCTCGCCTTCATCGAGGAACAGTGTGAAATGCAGGTGACCCTGGTGGGCGTGGGCCCGGGCCGCAAGCAGGTTCTGGACTTCTCCGCAGAATGACCCGCGTCGTCGTCGTTGGATCAGGCGGTCGCGAACACGCGCTTGCCGATGTGCTCGGCCGAACCGCAGACACCGTCATCGTGACCCCCGGCAACGCTGGTATCCCCGGTTCGGTTGATACACCCGCCACCGAACTCGACGCCGACCTGTTCGTCATCGGACCAGAGGTTCCGCTCGTGGACGGATTGGCGGACGAACTGCGGGCGCAAGGCAAGCTCGTATTCGGGCCCGGCGCGGACGGCGCGCAGCTCGAAGGCAGCAAGGCATGGATGAAGGATCTGCTCGTCGCGGCCGGTGTTCCCACGGCCCGATACGGGTCGTTCACCGATGTCGAGTCCGCACTCGCGTTTCTCGCGACCATGGAGGATCTGTTCGTCATCAAAACGGATGGCTTGGCTGCCGGCAAAGGCGTGCTTGTCACCGAGGATCGAACCGAGGCCGAAGCGGCGGTGCGTGAGTACCTGTCCGGCGGGGCCTTTGGTGATGCCGGCTCCACGGTGGTGATCGAAGAAGGGCTCACCGGTCCCGAGGTTTCCGTCTTTGCGATCTGTGACGGCACCCGAGCCATCGCGCTGGCGCCCGCGCAGGATCACAAACGGGCCTATGACGGTGATGAAGGACCGAATACGGGTGGGATGGGGGCGTACACTCCGGTGCCAGTCGCGGGTGCAGAGCTCGTCGCCCAGGTGATGACCGATGCGATCGAACCAACGCTGGCGGAGCTGCGACAGCGCGGCATCGATTACCGCGGGGCGCTCTTTGCGGGATTGATGCTTACGCCGTCGGGTCCGAAGATGCTCGAATACAACGTGCGGTTCGGTGATCCGGAGACCCAGGTGGTCTTGCCCCGGATCGAGTCGGACCTCGTGGAGCTCTTGTCGCAGGCGGCTGCGGGGAACATCACCTCGACTCCAGAGTTTTCCGACGACGCGCTGGTAACCATCGTGTGTGCGTCGGAGGGATACCCGGTCTCGCCCCGCACCGGCGATGTGATTCATGGGCTCGACGCGGCCCGCTCAACCGAGGGGGTTTCGGTGTATGCCGCGGGAGTGAAAGAAAACCGCGCGGGCGAGCTCATCACCGGCGGTGGGCGCGTGTTGAATGTTGTCGGCCGAGGGGCCACGATCGAAGAGGCGAAAGCCAATGCCTACGCCGGGGTCAACAAGATCACGTGGCCGGGCATGCACTATCGAACCGATATCGGAAAAGGAAGTACAACGTGAAGGTCGCAGTTTTGATGGGTTCGCCCAACGATGCCGAGAAGATGGCAGGCGCGGGGGAGACGCTCGAGAAGTTTGGTATCGAAGCTGATGTTCGGGTCATGTCCGCCCACCGAACACCGGCAAAGGTGGCCGAGTTCATCGGCGGTGCACGCGAGGCGGGTTATGTCGCCATTATCTGCGGCGCGGGAATGGCCGCCCACCTCGCTGGTGCGGCCGCCGCCCACACCACGCTGCCCGTGGTGGGGGTCCCGCTTTCTGGCGGCGGGCTCGATGGCGTCGACGCGCTGTACGCAACCGTGCAGATGCCCAAGGGCATCCCGGTCGCCACCGTGGCGATCAACGGTTCGATGAACGCCGCTCTGCTGGTGATTCAGATGCTGGCGATCAGCCACGAAGGCCTGCAGGCACAACTCGCCGAACACCGCGCGGAGATGGCCAACCGGTGAGCTTGGGCCGATGTCCGCGGAAGGCCGCGGCGTGATCCCGAACGTTCTCGCCTCGCGATACGCCAGTGACGCAATGGCGACCTTGTGGTCGCCTGAGGCGAAGATCGTTCTGGAACGCGAGCTTTGGATCGCGGTGCTTCGGGCGCAGAAGGAACTTGGCGTCGATGTTCCCGACGGGGTTGTCGAGGCGTATGAGAAGGTCGTCGACAACGTCGATCTCGCCTCAATTGCTGAGCGTGAACTGATCACACGTCACGACGTGAAAGCACGCATCGAGGAATTCAGCGCGCTCGCCGGCCACGAACACATCCACAAGGGAATGACCTCGCGCGACCTCACCGAAAACGTGGAGCAGCTGCAGATTCGTCGTTCGCTCGAGCTGGTTCGATCACGAATTGTGACCGTGCTGGCGCGCTTGTCGGAGCTGGCGGTCGAACATGGTGACGTCGCCATGGCAGGACGAAGCCACAACGTTGCCGCGCAGGTGACAACCCTTGGCAAACGGTTCGCAAATGCCGCGGAGGAGATGCTGCAGGCCCACCGCCGAGTCGATGAGCTGATCGCTCGATATCCACTTCGTGGGATCAAGGGCCCGATGGGCACACAACAGGACCTTCTCGACCTGGTGGACTCCGCCGACAAGGTTGCCGACCTCGAGCGGCGGGTTGCCGCACATCTTGGATTCACCGAGACGCTCGACAGCGTCGGCCAGGTGTATCCACGGTCCCTCGACCTGGACGTCGTGTCGGCACTGTTGCAGGTCTCCTCTGGTCCGGCGAGCCTGTCGAACACGTTGCGTCTGATGGCCGGACAGGAGCTGGTGACGGAGGGGTTCAAGGAGGGGCAGGTTGGCTCGTCCGCGATGCCCCACAAGATGAATGCCCGATCGTCGGAACGTATTGCGGGTTTCCATGCGATTCTCCGAGGTCACGTGACGATGGTCGGATCATTGGCCGGAGATCAATGGAACGAAGGTGATGTGAGTTGTTCGGTGGTGCGCCGCGTCGCCCTGCCCGACGCGTTCTTCGCGATCGACGGCATGTTCGAGACACTCCTTACTGTCCTCGACGAGTTCGGTGCATTCCCCGCAGTGATCGATCGCGAACTCGAGCGGTATCTGCCGTTCCTATCGACGACCAAACTGTTGATGGCTGCCGTGAAAGCAGGCGCTGGCCGAGAAGAGGCGCACGAGGCGATCAAGGAGCATGCCGTAGCGGTTGCGCTCGAGATGCGCGAGCAGGGGAGAAGTGACAATGACCTCGCCAAGCGACTTGCCAACGATGCCCGGCTATCGCTCGATCAAAGCGATCTCAACGAGGCGCTGGCTGACCCCCTGAGCCTGAGTGGCTTGGCTCAGGCGCAGGTGCGCACCATCGAAGCCCGAGTAGCGAAGCTCGTCGCCGACGACCCCCACGCGGCCTCGTACCGCCCCGCCGCCATCCTCTAACCCAAAAAGGGGTCAGACCCCTTTTTGGGCAACGTGCGGTCGGCGACCGGGTTTCGATCAGGTGAATTGGTGCCGTTCGGTCGTCGCATCTGGGCGTGCGGGCGAATAGGTTTCACCCCGTAAGCCAGTCGGGTTGGAGTGCTCGTGAACGTTGATCTTCCTCATTTGTACCGCGGCAAAGTGCGCGAAATGTACGACGCCGGCGATGAAACGCTGTTTATCGTCACGACCGATCGGCTGTCCGCCTTCGACGTCGTGATGAATGAGGCTGTCCCGAACAAGGGCCGGGTCCTCACGGCGATCTCGAGCTTCTGGTTCGAACACCTCCGCGACATCGCGCCGAACCACATCATCTCGGTCGACCAAGCCGACTGGCCGTCCGGCGCGCAGGACCCGGAACTGGCCGGACGATCCATGTACGTGAACAGGGCGGAGATGCTGCCGATCGAATGCATCGTTCGCGGGTACATCACCGGTTCGGCATGGAAGGAATACCAGCGCTCCGGCACGATGCACGGCACCGAGTTGTCGGAAGGCATGCTGGAGAGCCAGAAGCTTCCCGAGCCAGTGTTCACGCCCTCGACCAAGGCCGAAGACGGTCTGCACGATGAGAACATCTCCTTCGAGCAGGCGGTCGAAATGGTTGGTGCCGACGTCGCGGAGAAAGCTCGCGACATCTCCCTCGCGCTCTACACCGCTGGTGCCGAGTGGGCGGCGGAACGCGGCATCATCATCGCCGACACCAAGTTCGAGCTCGGCTTTGTAGACGGCGAACTCGTCGTTGCCGATGAGATGCTCACGCCGGACTCCTCGCGCTTCTGGCCGGCCGATCAATGGGAGCCTGGCAAGACGCCGCCCAGCTTCGACAAACAGCCCGTTCGGGACTTCCTGGAAACCCTCGATTGGGATAAGACCCCACCGCCACCCGCGGTTCCGGCCGAGGTGATTCAGGCGACCACCGATCGCTACGTCGAGGGCTATGAACGAATCACCGGCAGGTCCTTCTCCGAGTGGGCCGGGGTTAGCTGAGTAGGGGAGTAGGTTTCACCATCATGAAGTTCAACGCTGTCCTCGACATCCAGCTGCACCCCGGAATCGCCGATCCGCAAGGGTCGACGATCGAGCGAGCACTACCGACGCTCGGCTTTGAGGGAATTTCCAAGGTGCGGTCGGGCAAGAGCATTCACCTCGAGATCGAGGCCGCGGATTATGCCGCCGCGGAGGCACAGCTAAGCGACGTGTGCGACAAGTTCCTTACCAACCCCGTCATCGAAGGTGCAACGATCAACCTGGTTGAGGCCGGCTGATGCCAGCCAAGGTTGGTGTCATTCGGTTCCCTGGGACCAACTGCGAATTCGACACGGTCGAGGCCATCAACGGGCTCGGCGGCAACGGCGAGATCCTTTGGCACGGTGACTCCTCGATCGGCGACGTTGACGCCGTCATTGTTCCCGGCGGCTTTGCCCACGGTGACTACCTTCGCCCCGGCGCCATCGCCCGCTTCTCGAAGATCATGGATGCCGTCATCGAGGCGGCGAATGATGGCATGCCGGTTGTCGGGATCTGCAACGGCTTCCAGGTACTGACCGAAGCCGGCCTGCTGCCCGGGGCACTCCAGAAGAACGCTGGTCTGAAGTTCATCAACGCGCCGCAGACGTTGCGGGTGGAGACGACCAATTCCGTGTTCACCTCAGCCGCAGAGGTTGGGCAGGAACTGTCGATTCCGATCAACCACTTCGAAGGCAACTACACGTGCAGTCCGGACACGCTGTCCGAGCTGAAGGCCAACGACCAGATCGTGCTCACCTATGTGGGCAACCCAAACGGCAGCGTGGGCGATATCGCCGGCGTCTGCAATGAGGCCCGGAATGTGGTCGGTCTCATGCCCCATCCCGAGCGAGCCAGCCACAAGCTGCTCGGCAGCGAGGATGGCAACGTGCTTATGCGCAGCCTGCTCGCGTCCATCGCTGTTTCCGCCTAGTCATCTGGCTCTGGATTGGGCTTCGGCCGGAGCGAGCTCATCGATGTCGAGCGTTGACACCGTGGTGCGATGTACCGCGCGGAAGAGCAGGTGCACACCGACCGGCAACGTGAGAACCAACGCGCCGGCGGCCACCATGAGGCGAGCTGCGCCACCCCATCCCGTTTCGATGGCCGCACCGAGGGCGACGAGTAGGAATGCCACCGGACTTGCCTTCCCGGCAGCATGGAAGCGGGCGTAGGAGGTACGGAACCGAAGTAGGCCGAGTCCGGCCAAGCCCGACAGGATCGCGCCGCCAAGAAGAAGTACGGATGAGACGAGCGTCATGATATTCCTTCGTGTTCGATGAACCTGCTGGCGGCAACCGTTGCGGTGAACCCAACGATTGCGATCACTGCGAGGAGGTCGAGGTACACGACAGAGCCGGTGTCTGCAGCGTTGACGGCGATGCCGCCCATCAGGGAGATCAGTGCGACGTCGAGCGCCGCGACGCGATCAGCCAGTGTTGGCCCCCGCAACAAGCGGAATCCAGCACAGGCGCCGGTTGTGATGAAGAGGGAGATGGCGATGGTCGCGATCATGAGGGGAGCCTTTCGGTCACGAGTGGCTGCACCGGCAGTGCTGCGCAGGCCAGCTCGGCCAATTGCTGCACGTGGACTTCGATTTCTTCGCGGCGATCGGCGTGAAGCAAGTGCAAATAGAGGTCCCCCGTCTCGGGGTCGGCGTCCACCACGGCGGTTCCAGGAGTAACGGTTACGGCCACGATCAGGAGCAACAGGTGCCGACGCGAATCCGCCGGAACGGACACACAGACGATGGCCTCTTCGGTCCAGTCGGTCGGGGTGAGGACCTCGCGCGTTACCGCGACCGTTGATTGCACCAGATCGATCAGCACGAGAGCAAGGAACCGCAAGAGGGGTAGTAGGCGCACTCCACCGCGCGCCGGCGTTCCGATGTGGCGATCGCTGGCAAGGCTGGCGATGACGAGCCCCGACAAGACATTGGCAACACTGACCGAACCCCACATGGCGCACCACGCCAGGGTGAGGATGCCAATCGTCAGAACGCGACGGAGCGTGATGGCGGACCTCATTGCAGCACCAACTCCACATAGTCCGACGGGTCGATCAGATCGATCGCGGCCCTTTCGCTGAGCTCCCACAGCGGTCCCGCCGCAAGTGCGATTCCAAGCGTGGCCGCGACCGCGAAACTCGTGGCAGTGACCATAAGCCGATGACTTCTGACCGACCCACTATCGACCGGCACGGGCGCAGGCGAGTTGGGCTGACCACCCCAAAAAACCCCAAGCCAGATCTTCGCCATGGACAGGAGCGTCAGGAGGCTACCGACAAGCGCTACCGCCACGATCGGAACAGAAACATCGGCTATACCGGCATCGATCAGCGCCAACTTGGCCACGAAACCGGAGAATGGTGGCAGGCCCGCCAAGCTGAGAGCGGGAAGTGCAAACAGCAGCGCGATGACGGGCTTGCGAGCGGCAAGACCACCCACACGATCGAGGGTCGATGTTCCTTCCGATTCCTCCACCAAACCGCCGACCAGGAACAACACGGTCTTGATCGGAATCTGGTGAATCAGGAACAACACGGCACCAGCGACACCGGCCACCGAGAACAGGCCCAAGCCCATCAACATGTAGCCGATCTGGCTCACGATGTGGAACGAGAGAATTCGTTTCATGTCGTCCTGGGCAAGGGCGCCAGCCACGCCGACAAGCATGGTCACGCCGGCGACGATCAAGATGACGGGTCCGAGATCCTCCATGGACATCATTGTGTGGAATCGGATCAGCGCGTACACGCCGATCTTCGTGAGCAGTCCGGCGAACACTGCGGTGATGGTCGTCGGTGCGGTGGGGTAGCTGTCCGGCAACCAGGAGAACAGCGGAAAGATCGCGGCCTTGGTCCCAAAGACGACCAGGAACCAGAGCCCGATACCCCAACGCAGTTCACTCGATAGCTCCGGGATGCGGATCGCGAGCTGCGCGAAGTTGACCGTCCCCGTTGCGCTGTAGACGAACGCGACGCCAAGCAGAAAGAGTGTCGATGCAAAGAGGTTCATCGTCACATACGTCATGCCCGACCGGATCTGACCCCGGCGGCCCTGGTGGGTGAGCAACACGTAGCTGGAGATCAGGATCAACTCGAAGGCAACGAACAACGTGAACAGGTCACCCGTGACAATCGCCAGGGCAACTCCTGACGTCAGAACGAGCAAAAGAGGTCCGGCGAGGCGAGCGTCGGCACCCCAGGCGGTGCGGCGCTGACCGATGGCGAAGATCTCCACCACCAGAATCGTCGCCACCGCGACAACGAGGATCAGTGCGGCGAACAAGTCCGCAACCAACACGATCCCGAGGTCCGGATCCCAGCCGCCGACACGAATGACGACCGTGCCATTGCGTTCGACCGCCACCAGCAGCCAGGCTGCGGCCGCAGTTGTGGCGCCCAATCCACCGAGGGTGATCACGTCCCGAACGACGGACCGGTCCTGCCACATCAAACCTGCTGCGGCTGCGACCAGCGGCCCGACAACAACAAGCGCAACGATGGTTGTCATGCGGCGCTACCGATCTCATCGTTGTCGTCGGCCTCGTAGGCGATACGCCGGTCCTCGAGATCGTCCTCGACGAGGTCACCGCCGGTGAGCAGGTGCTGACGGCGTGCCAGCGCGAGCAGGAACAGGGTGAGTCCGAAGGAGATGACGATCGCGGTGAGTGAGAGGGCTTGGGGAAGAGGGTTCGCGATCGTTTCGAGGTCGCTTTGGTCGGCCAAGGGGGGATCGCCGGCGGGGCCGCCGCTGGCAAGCAGCGCAAGAACCGCGGCATGACCGAGCATCGAGAATCCCAGGACAATGCGGCTGAGCGAGCGGGACGTCACCAGGAAGGTTCCGACACTCACGAGACCGGCTACGGCGAAAACAAGTGCGAGGCTCATGATGCGGATTGCCTCGTTCCGGGATCTTTGGCCAGATCGGTCGCAGACAGCCCGTCGAGCAGGGCCATAACGAGTCCGACGACAATCAGCGTCACGCCCGCGTCAAAGATGATGGCGCTGCCCGACTTGACCGTGCCAAGGAGAGGGAGATCGGTGGACACCACGACCTGATCGAGCAAGGTGTTGCCGAAGAGGAGTGGGCTGACGGCGACCGCCCCGGCCAGTAAGCCACCGGCGCCAAGGACGGTGGTGGCGCCACCAGAACGCTGCAGTCCGGCCACGGTGCGCAATGCGACGACGGCCCCAAGGACGAGGCCGGCGGCGAATCCGCCTCCTGGCCGGTTGTGGCCCCCGAAGAAGAGAAAGGCCGCAATTACGAGTGCCAGCGGGCTGGCTGCGCGGATGCCGAGGCGGACAATCGGTGAACGCGTCGCGATCATGTCGGCTCTCCTTCGAGCGCCGGGGTTTCGTCCCTGCTCGGCGCGGCCAAGGCAAGGATTCCGACCGCCACGATCACGAGAACCATGATCTCGCCGAGGGTGTCGAGCGCACGCATATCGGTGAGAATGACGTTGACCACGTTGTTTCCACCGCCCGTCGTCTGGCTCTCCGCGACGAAGTCTTCGACGGGGGGAACGCCGACCGGCGCGGAGGAACTTCCGATGAGCGCCGCTCCGACGGCAACACCCAACATCCCAGCCACGGTCAGACGAACGCCGACCCAGACCTGGTCCGCGGCAGGGAAGCGTCGATGCAGATGTCCAAGACCCAGCACAAACCCAACGACCACGACGGTTTCGACGAGAAGCTGGGTCAGCGCCAGATCAGGGGCACCATGCGCGACGAACAAACCAGCCACGGCGAGGCCCACCGCGCCGAGCGCGAGCGCGGCTCCAAGGCGGGAGGTGACCGTTGTCGATGCGACCGCGCCAGCCACGGCAAGGACGGCCAGGACAAGTTGGGTCCCGTTGTCGGAGAGGTAGACCGCGGAGGTATCGATCCCGAGGGCGAAGGGAACTGCAGCGAATGTGGCCACCACGGTCATGGTGACGAGGTACACGGGTAGCGATCCGTGTTGCACTCGTCCGGTGGTCCAACGCGCGGCGTGGAGGACTCCGGCCACCAGCTCGTCGACGGCCTGTGCCCCGACCGCCCGGGGTTCCGACATGGTTTGGCGGGCCAGCACAACACCGACCGCCAAGCCGCCGGCGATGATGCCGGTCGAGATGAACAGAGCCGTGGTCAGCCCCGGCCACCGGAGCAGGGAATACACCTCGGCGGATGGATTGAGTTGAACCGCGGCTGCACGAACTGCGGTTGTCACCCAGCCCAATCCGACGAATCCCGCGAGGGTGCTGACGCCGAGAATGCCGATGGGGATCGCCATCGCCAACCGGCTGGGTGCGACAGCGCTGGCGGTGTGGTCGGGCTTCGAACCGAAGAGGCCGATCATCAGCCGGGTTGTGTAGGCAACGGTGAGCACCGAACCTGCGATGACACCACTCAGCAGAACGGCCTTCTCTGCACCGGCTAGTCCGAGTGCCGCCTCGACCGCCGCTTCCTTGGCGGGAAACCCCAGGGTTGGGGGCAGGCCAGCCATCGATGCTGCGGATACGAGGGCGACCGCAAACGTCAGCGGCATCGATGCACGAAGCCCCGAGAGCTCGTCGATGCGGCGAGTGCCGGTACGGACGTCGATCTCACCGACCACCATGAACAGGGCAGCCTTGAACACGGCGTGAGCAGCGAGGAGCCCGATGGCAGCGAACGTGGCCTTTGCCGACCCGACCGACAGCAGGGCTACCATCAAACCAAGCTGAGAAATGGTGCCCCAGGCAAGGATGAGCTTCGCATCACGATGCCGCAGCGCGCCGATCGCCCCCCAGAGCATTGACCCCAGACCAAACGAGATGCCGAGCGGCGTCCATGGCGCCGCATCGCCGACGATCGGTCCGGCCAGTGCCACCAGGACTACACCCGCCTTCACCATCGTTGCGGAGTGCAGGTACGCGCTGACCGGCGTCGGCGCGGCCATGGCTCCCGGGAGCCATACGTGAAACGGGATCTGGGCCGACTTGGTGGCGGCCGCGACGAGGACGAGGACCGACGCCACCGCCGCCGACGTTCCGCCAATGTTCGTCATCTCGCTCAGGCGACCCGTGCCGGCCGAATCGGCCATGATGACCAGCCCGGCGAGGAGCACAAGTCCGCCGGCGACGGTGATCAACAATGCTCGTCGGGCCGCCAATCGAGCGTCCGCATCGGTGTTCTTGTAACCAACCAGTAGAAACGACGTGATCGACGTGAGCTCCCAGAAGACGAACAACGTCCAGATCGAATCCGCCCAGACCAGGCCAACCATGGCGGTCGAGAAGGCAAGCAGGGTTGCAGTAAATCGGCCGACACCCGCGATTCCGTTGGCGAAGTATCCGGCCGCGTATCCGAACACGAGCACGCCGATTCCCGACACCACGAGGGTCAACAGCGCAGCGAGCGGGCCAACTCGAAAGGCGAGCTCGAGGTCGAGGCCAGCGACCCAGGTGATCTGCGCGGTAGTGGCGTTGGCGTCTCCGACTCTGCCGATCACCCAGATCGATGTCACCAAGGGCGCGCCTGCAGCTACGGCGAAGACCCGGTTACCGAGCCCGTCGCCGATGCCAGCGATTACCGCGCATCCGATCAGGTGAAGTCCGAGCAGCGCCCAGATCACCGGCGCACAACTCCGGCGTTCTTGTTAATGCATGTGGCAGAGGATGTGGCCATAGGAGCGGAGCTTTCAGAGAGTCTGTGATGCCGAGGTGGGGATCGAGTGCTCTCAGGGTATAGATATATAATCGATAGGTGCAACACAACAGCTCTTTTTAAAATAACCTATTGAAGTGACACTGTTGAGATAGTCGTGCAATCGATGTGAGCGCCTCGTCAAGGATCGACAGGGCGTAGTGTGAATAGTGACGGACTGGCCGCAGCAAGGACGCGTGGCCGAAGAGAAAGCGGGAGGCGTGTTATGCGCAAA
This sequence comes from Acidimicrobiales bacterium, assembly GCA_004282895.1. Classification (GTDB taxonomy): domain Bacteria; phylum Actinomycetota; class Acidimicrobiia; order Acidimicrobiales; family SHLQ01; genus SHLQ01. The sequence goes on along the minus strand of SHLQ01000010.1, from coordinate 22,527 downwards.
TGGTGGTTGGCGTTGATGATCGTGGCACTGGTCGCGAGTGCCTGCGGTGGATCGGACGCAGAGGTCGTGTCCGATGTCCTGGACGAAGGAACGAGTTCGAGTGACGACGGCTCTGATGCCGGAGACGATTCCGGCAGCGACGACGGTGGTAGCGACGACGCCGACGAGCCGGCCGATGTACCTGCCGACGACCCAGACCCTGAAGACGAAGAACCCGACCCCGATTTCAGCGGGTCAGGCAGCGGAGACTTCTGCGACACCGCCCGTGAGTTCGAGGAGAATGACCCCCTCGAAGACCTCGACTTTTTCGATGCCGACTTCTTCGATGCCGCCACGGAGCTCTGGAACGGCATTCTGCCATCCGTGCCCGACGAGCTCAGGCCCGACGTTGAAGTGATCATCGCCAACTTTGACGATATGCGGGCGATCGCCGAGAAGTATGACTACAACTTCATGAGCGAGGGAGCGTTGGCGGAGTTCGAGGCCATGGACACCACGGAGATGGATGCAGCTGGCGCTCGCTTCGACGCCTATCTCGAGGACGTCTGCGGAATCGACACCTTCGACAGCGACGGTACGGAGACCCTCGATGACATGGACATCGACCTTGATGAACTGGGCATCGACCTCGATGACATCGACTTCGACGAGCTGTCGGAGGCCGAGCTCACGTCAGCGGCGGCTTTTGTTGCTCAGATTTTCGGTGTCGACGTGGAGACGGCGGAGTGTCTCGTCGGGGAGTTCGGCGCGCTCAGCGATCCGAGTGCGGTCGACCTCAGTCGTATGGACGAACCCGTCTGCGGCACGACCCTCAATGAGGTGTTCGCTGGCCTCGGCGGATAATCAGCAGACATAGCTATTAATCTATAGGTGCAACACAATTGCTATTTTCAAAATAGCCTATTAGGGTGACAGTGTTGTGAAAATGCACGCGATCTACCCGCGACGTACGTGCTGAGCAGCGTCGCTGCATTCCTCCTCGGGCTGGTTGGTCTCCTGGGGGCCGGACACGTCCTCGTGGACAGCGCGTCCCGCATAGGCGCCCGTCTCGGTCTCACGCCAATGGCGATCGGCTTGACCATCGTTGCCGCCGGTACGTCAGCACCGGAGCTGGCCGTTGTTGGCCAAGCGATCGTGGTCAACGACACGGAGTTGGCGGTAGGTAGCATCATCGGCTCCAACATCTCAAACGTTCTGTTGGTGCTTGGGCTGGCCGCAGTGATCGGGAAGATTGCGGTGACGACACGCGCCGTACAAACGGACATTCCGGTGATGATCGCCGCGTCGGTCGCCTTCGTCTTGTTCTCCCTCGACGGCGCGATCGAGCGACATGAGGGAGTGTTGATGTTGCTGAGTCTGCTGGCGTTCGTGGGGTGGACCCTCCGTGCCACGCGATCAGACCCGTCCGACCGCGGGGAATCTGTCGATGGACGTCGTCTCAGTCAAGGAGTGCCCGTCCGAGGCTCCATCATTCGGCTTGTGGTCGCCGTTGTCGGTCTCTCGATCGCCGCACGATTCGTGGTGCGGGGCGCCGAAGGAATTGCCGAAGCGATTGGTTTGCCGGAGCTGGTCGTCGGTCTAACTGTGGTCGCTCTGGGCACGTCGGCTCCGGAGATCGTGACGACCCTGGTGGCCGCAACCCGTGGAAGGGCAGATCTGGCGGTAGGCAACGCCGTCGGGTCGAACATCTTCAACATCCTGCTCGTCCTTGGGGCTGCCGGGCTGGTTGCACCCGACGGGATCGCGATCTCCAGTGACGCGCTGCGACTGGATCTCCCGGTTCTTCTCGCAGCGGCGATCGCGTGCCTTCCCGTTGTGGCATGGGATCACACACTGGATCGCTGGGAGGGTGGGGTGTTCGTTGGGTACTACATCTCGTACACCGTGTTCTTGTTTCTCGATGGCTCCGGAAACGGCATCGCACAACCCTTTGCCATCGTGATGTTGGGGCTTGTGCTGCCACTCACGATCATCACCATGGTCGTTGTAATTGTCCGCGCCCGGCGACACCTGAACACAAGCAGGCTTTCAGACCTTTCAAAAGTAGATCTCAATTAAGGCTTGACACAAAACATACTTTCTGTATGGTGTATTGCAGGAGGTATTACCCATGACATCAATCATTCATCCCAGCACAGTACCTACCGCCCTTTCCAGCGAGCTCGAACGGCTTCGAATCGCCGCTCGTCGCCTCTGGGATATCGAGTCGAACCGACAGACCCACCGCAAGGTCGGAGTTCTCAATGAACTTGTTGATCTCGACTTGGAGCTGGAACGGCTTTCTCTTCGAGCCGAGGTTTCGCTTCTCGATGACGACCATTCGACTCGACTCCAGAAGTGCGCAGAACGTATTCGCCAGCTGGGCGGAGCGCACGACGGATTGCTACTCCCATCGGGCGGGCCAGCCCTCGTTTCGAGTGGGAAGGCGGCGTGATGATGAGTCTCCTGTTTCTTGTTGCCTGGATGTCGTGCGGGGTCATCGCCGCCGTCACCCTTTCCTCCCCTGACGAACCGCGGTGGGCGTGGACTCCGCTTGCCGCCGTCGTTGGACCCCTGTGGCTTTCCGTTGTGCTCGATCAACGGCAGGAGGACGACTACGCACGCCTGAACATCGAGTGGGAGGACGGCTCATGACTCCGGATAAAAAGAGGATCGTCGTTGGGTATTGTTCCGCTGCAGACTCACTCGGCGCGCTGCGTCACGGCATCTCCCTCACGCGAGCCCAACCCGACGTATCGCTGGTTGTAGTCCACGCCGCGTCTGTGCCGATCGCCATCAAGAACGGGCCGAGTGAGGCCATTGCCACCCAGCTTGGGAATCCGGACTGGGCAACGGTGTACACCGCCGCGGTCCAGGCCGGCGCTCCGGTCGACAGGACCACCACCATTGTTGGGAGCGATCGACCAGTCGATCTCCTTTCCACCCATACAGAGAACGCTCGGCTTGTGCTCCTGGGGCCCAAGCGGCGACGGCCGTTCAGCCGTCGCGACACGCAGCGTTCCCTTCAGCGGCAGGTGGACTGTCCGGTGATTCGGATCCCAATGTCAGGTCTGACGGAGAACAGCCAGGACCTGTGGCTCGACGAGCTCGAGGTTCGCGCCTTCGCCGAACATCCTGATCTGAGGCAAGCCGCGTGACACTCAATCCTCCAACCGAACACCAATTGCTTGTCTTCTGGGTGGGTCTCCTTGTCCTGCTCGTCGCGGCTCGAGGCCTGGGTGCACTGGCCCAGCGCTTCGGCCAGCCGGCGGTGATTGGTGAGCTCGCGGCCGGGCTTCTGCTCGGGCCGTCACTGTTGGGCTGGCTGGCCCCCGGTGTAACCGACTGGCTCTTCCCCGCAGATGACGCGCAGACCGCGATGCTCTTCACGGTTGGATGGATTGGGGTGTTGCTGCTGCTGGTGGTGACGGGGTTCGAGACCGACCTCGCGCTGATACGGCGCCTCGGTCGTGCCGCGACCCTCGTGTCGACCGGGTCCCTCGTCGTCCCGGCAGTCGCGGGCTTCGTCGTCGGTTGGTACATCCCCGGCGCGTTCGTCGGTGACTCGACAGAGCGATACATATTCGCCCTGTTCATCGCCGCCGCGCTGTCGATTTCGTCGTTGCCAGTGATCGCCAAGATCCTGTCCGAGATGGGACTCATGCGTCGAAACTTCGGGCAGCTGACCCTGGCTGCCGGGATGGCCAACGACGTCGTGGGCTGGATCGGGCTTGGCTTCGTCGCTGGGCTTGCGCAAGCCGGAGGGGTTGAGCTCGGCAAGCTGGCCTTCACCGTCATCGGGGTCGCCGTGTTCTTTGCGCTGGCCTTCACCGTTGGACAGCGCGTCGTGGACGCCAGCCTGCGTCGTGTCCGCATGAACGGAAACGACCCGCTCTCAGGCCTGACCGTGGTCCTCGTCACCGCACTGACCTTCGGTGTCATAACCCAGTGGCTCCACGTTGAAGCGGTACTGGGTGCGTTCATTGCGGGTGTGATCCTTGCCCGGTCGCGGTACGCCGATCATGAATTGATTCGTCCCGTGGAGACGATGACGGCCGCAGTCTTTGCGCCAATCTTCTTCGCCACGGCTGGTCTGCGCGTCGACCTCGGGCTGCTCGCCGACGGCGAGACAATCATGTGGGCCGCCATCATTGTTGTTGCGGCGTCGGTATCCAAGTTCGCCGGATCCCTTCTTGGTGCGCGACTTTCGCTGCTGCCCAACCGTGAGGGTGCGGCCCTCGGCATTGGGCTGAACGCCCGCGGTGCTCTCGAGATCGTGATCGCGGCTGTGGGTCTCTCGCTTGGTGTGCTGAATGAGCGGTCGTACACGATTGTGGTGCTGATGGCCATGGCGACATCGATGGCCGCACCGCCGCTTCTTCGGCGCATTCTGCGCAACTGGGAGGGAACTCCCGACGAGCGTCAGCGGCTCGACCTGGAAAACCAGCTGGAGTCGAACGTATTGGTGAACGGTGGCGGCGTACTGGTTCCGACCCGGGGTGGCGTGGCGTCACTTCTTGCCACCCAAATCGCGTCGCTGTCCTGGCCGGAAGATAGCGAGATGACACTGTTCACCGCTGGGCGTCGTCGCTACGAGACCTCTGATCTCTATGCGCATCAGAACGTTCTGCACGACCATACGGTCCGCCATGAACATGTGGACACCGACGATCCAATCGAAGCACTGCTCGATGAGGCTCAGCTTGGATATTCCGCGATTGTGCTCGGCTCGGCGGTGTCTGAGGAAGAGCTGCTGAGTCCATTTGCGCAGGAGGTGTTGCGACGTTCACCGATACCGGTCATCGTCGTTCGCCCCCCGGCGACGCTCGAACGGCTCCCTTGGGCGTTCGCTCGTGCCGTCGTTCCAACCAGCGGCAGTGGCACCTCCCGACCCGCTCAGGAGATCGCGTCGTATCTCAGTGCGCGGCTCGGAACGCGTCTGCACATGTTGCATGTGTCGACCGATCCCGCGAACCGGATCGAAGCCCTGTTGGCCGATGGCGGACCGCACACCGACGACGCTCGTCGCATTCTGGACGCCTCGTCCCGCATTGCCACCACTGTTGGTGCCCACGCAACCTCGATTGTTGAGCACGCGGACAACCCCGCAACGGCGATCGTCGAGGCGCAGCGCGAACTTGATGCCGACCTTCTCGTGATTTCCGGAACGAGCCGGCTGCATGACGGCGAGCTGTTCCTCGGACACACGATTCCACAGGTCATTTCCGGAAGCCCGAATACCACCGTCGTCCTCGCGGTAACTCCGCAACTGACGTCGGGAGATATCCCCGTCCCACAGAAAGCTGGCGTATGAAGACAATTTCCGATACCACCTTTGGCAACAGGTACGATTGGCGCATGGAATTGGTCGACCCTGAACCAGACGTGCCGTCGTGGACCTTTCTCACCAACCACGCTCATGTCCTTATTGCGATCGGGCGCAATCCCGAGCTGCGACAACGCGACATCGCACATGCGGTGGGAATCACCGTGGGCGCCGTGCAACGGATCATCAGCGAACTTGAAGCCGGCGGCTATCTCCGCCACCAGCGCATCGGTAGGCGCAACCGCTACGAGGTGATTGGTGATCTCCCACTCCGACACCCGCTGGAAAGCACGCACACCGTGGGCGACCTGATCGAATCACTCGGCATGTGAGATCACGCCAGGTGCCCGGCCGTGCCACGGCTGGGCTGCCTCAATGGCAGCCGCAATTTCAAGCAGCTGTCGCTCGTGACCCAGTCGGGTGACGAGCTGCAATCCGACCGGTAGACCATCCTTGTTGAACCCTGCGGGGATGGAGATGGCCGGGCACCCCGTGGCAGTGATCACGCAACACGACATCATCCAGGACAGGTAGTCGGCCAGCTGGACGTCGTTGATCTCGGTCGGGTATTCGACTTCGACCGGGAACGCAGGCACCTGGGTGGTTGGAAGCGCGAGGATGTCGTACTCGTCGAAGAAGTCGCTCATGGTTCGATGTAGGTCGGCCTTTTGCTCTTCGGCCTGCAGGACGTCGGCCACTGAGAGACTCTCGCCGTAGGCCACGTTGTCTTGCACGGTCTGCTTTGTTCGCGCCAGTGCTCCCTCGGGAAGCCTCGAGGCCATTCCGGCGTAGCCCGCGCCCCGCAGCACGCGAAAGATCGATTCGGCGTGAGTCAGTTCCGGCGCTGCCTCCTCGAACGCACCGCCCACCGTCGTGATTGATCGGGCGGCCTTCTCGCAGATCGAGAGCGACTCCGGATCGCAGGTGAAGAGGCCAAGATCACCAGCCCAGGCGAGCGTCGCGGTTGTGGTCGTCGGAAGTGGCGGCATAAAGGCATCGCCGGGTTCAGGCCGCGCCCACGGATCCCGGTCGTCCGGGCCGGCAAGCGCCGACATCACCAGAGCTGCATCCGCGACTGTGCGGCCCATCGGCCCGTCCACACCCAGACGGAGGTGGGTTGTTGGCGCAACCGGGTTCGGGATGCGACCAACGCTCGGCCGCAGACCCACAACGCCGCACATCGCCGCCGGGTTTCGCAAGGAGCCACCCAGATCACTGCCGTCGGCAATCGGCAGCATCCGACTGGCCAGCGCCGCCGCCGCGCCGCCACTACTCCCTCCCGCGATGCGGTTGAGGTTCCACGGGTTCCGGGTGGTTCCGAATACCTCGTTGAAGGTGTGGGAGCCGGTTCCGAACTCGGGCGTGTTGGTCTTGCCGACGATGATCGCGCCGGCCGCGCGGAACCTCGCCGCCACCAGCCCGTCGGCTGCGGCGGGCACATCCGGGGTTATGACCGACCCCAACGAGGTGCGTAATCCGGCGACGTCCTGAAGGTCTTTCACGGCGACCGGCAAACCGTGCAAGGGTCCAGCGGGTTCGCTCGCATCGGCTGTGGCCGCGTCGGCAATGATCTCGTCGCGAGCGCGCATCGACACGATGGCGTTAACCGTCGGGTTCACCTCATCGATCCGATCGAGATGAGCCGTCACCACCTCGACCGACGAGAGTTCGCCGTTCGCAATTCGCTGAGCGAGCTCGATTGCGGTCAGTTCGACAAGGGCGGAGGCCATCTCCGAAGCGTATTGCGAGTCAGTCGGTCGGTGGGAGGTCGAGGCTTTCGATCAGCGTCGACACTCGATCACGAATCTCATCGCGGACGGTTCGTACGAGGTCGAGGCCCTGTCCGGCGGGATCCGTCAGCTCCCAGTCCTCATGGCGAGTGGCCGGATAGACGGGGCAGACATCACCACAGCCCATCGAGATGATCACGTCGCATTGACGCACGATGTCATCGGTCCAGAGTTGCGGTTCGTAACTCGAGATGTCGATACCGACTTCGGCCATGGCTTCCACTGCGGCCGGGTTGGTCTCCGATGCCGGGTTGGATCCGCCGGAGTAGACGGAAACCCGGTCTCCTGCGAGGTGACGCAACCATCCGGCTCCCATTTGTGATCGCCCAGCGTTGTGGACACAGAGGAAGAGAACGGCGGGCACGTCGGATGCAGACATCTCCATAGGTTGATTGGTCGTCACGAACAATAGATTTACAGGACATGGCCGCCGGGTAAACACTCGGACCTGGCGGGCCTACATGTAGTCGGCGAGCTGGTCTCGGATCTGTTCGGGGGTTACGCCGGTGCCCCATCGGGCAACGACCGTGTCGGATCCGTCAACGAGGAACTTCTCGAAGTTCCAGCCGATATCGGCCGACTCGCCTTCGCCCGGCTGTGCTTCCTTGAGCCGGTTGTAGAGCTCGCAGGCATTCTCGCCGTTCACGTCGATCTTGGCGAACATCGGGAAGTTGACGTCGTACTTCGAGGTCACGAACTCAAGGATTTCCTCCGGGGTGCCCGGCTCTTGTCCACCGAACTGGTTGCAGGGAAAGCCGAGAACGTTCAGACCGTCGATCTCGTTGTGGAGCGCACGCAGACCTGCGTACTGAGGCGTGGCGCCTCAACGACTGGCGACGTTGACAATGAGGTTGAAGTCGTTTCCGAACTGACTCAAGGCGACGTCCTCGCCGGTGAGTGAGGTCATCGTGAGGTCTTGAAGCACCATGGTGTCCCTTTACTGCGATGCCCCTGGATGGCACGCAGCGACCATGGTATCTACGTGGAACGCATCGTCTCGGCCGCATCACGGTTGTGTACGAGGAGCGTGCCTACGACGGCAACGACGAACATCAGCGCACTCCACACCATGGCTGTCTGGTAACCACTCTCCAGAACGGCCAGATCGGTCGATTCTCCGGTTGGTGTCGCGATCGACGATGCCAGAACAGTGGCCACGATCGCCACGCCCAGCGCCGGTGCGAATTGGCGGGTGGTGCTGAACAGTGCGGTCGCTCGCCCGGTGTCCGGCGGCGACGTCTGCGCGTAGACCGCGGCCTGCACCGAGATGAAGATGACGCCCATCGCCAAACCTCGACCGAACATCAAGGTACGAACCGTCCAGATCGACGACGAGAGTTCGAGTGAGGCGATGACCATGCTGACAATGGCGGCGGCGATGGATCCCGCAAACATCAGGGTCCGGGGGCCGAAGCGGTGATAGAGGTAGCGCCCGGCCAGCTGACTCGCGAGCATCACCCCGATTGGTTGAGGAAGAAGCGCCAGTCCAATCTGCGTCGGCGAATAGCCGGCGGTGTCGAGGAACAGCGGCAACAGGAAGAGCAGGCTGACGAAGCCCGCGTAGATCGGGAGCGATGCGATGGAGATCGATCGGAAGATCCGATCCCGGTAGAGCCGCAGGTCGAGCAAGGGGTGCGCGGATCTCAACTCCACGATAATAAGAAGGACGAGCGACACTGCGGCGGTCACAAGACTCACCACAACTGCAGTTGACGACCAACCGAAATCACTGCCCTGGGATATGCCAAAGACGAGAGTGCCAAGGCCCACCGCCGACAAAACAAGGCCGGCGATGTCGAGTCGGCTCGGGTCTGGGTGTCGGTCTTCGATCAATGCCGTCATTGAGAGCCAGATGGCTAGGAGACCAATGGGGATGTTGACGAAGAAGATCCAGCGCCAATCAAGGGCGTCAATGATCACGCCGCCAAGGACCGGGCCAAGCGCGGGCGCGATCACGACAACGGTGATGATCTTGCGGGAGGCATCAGCTCGTTCCGCGAGCGGGAATGCCTTGAACAGCAACGCGGCGCCCACCGGTGTGATGAAGCCGGAGAACAAACCCTGCAATGCTCGAGAAATGACGAGCTGCTCCAGGTTCTGTGACAACCCACAAAGCAGGGATGCCACCGTGAATCCGATCATCGACCAGACGAACACGGTCTTCAGACCGAAGCGGTCGCCCAGCCAACCCGCAGCGGGGATCGCGGCGGAGAGCGCAACCACGAACGAGAGCACGGTCCAGCTGGCCGAGGTCTTGGTGACGTCGAACTCCTTGGCCAACGTCGGAATGGCCACGTTGACGATGGTGCTGTCAATGATCTGCATGAACAGCGAGACCATGTAGACGGCCGCGACGAGCTGTTTGTATTCGAAGCGGGCGAGCACCCTCCGACGCTATCGTGCGTGCCATGTCCGACTCCGTGCTCAACCAACTTCAGGAACTCAACCTGGACTACGAGGTCGTCGAGTGCGACCCGGACCTGGCGGACACCGCGGCGTTCTGCGAGGCGTATGGCTACTCGGCCGACGAATCAGCCAATGCCATCGTCGTGGTCGGGAAGTCGGATCCGCCGGTGTTTGCGATGTGCCTGGTGCTCGCCGATTCGCGCTTGGACGTGAACAAGGTCGTTCGCAAACGGCTGGGTACACGCAAGGCGTCGTTCGCCTCGGCGGATCAGACGATCGAACTGACCGGGATGCAGATCGGTGGAGTCACACCGTTCGGAATCACGACCCCGCTCGAGCTTTGGATCGACTCGCGCGTCATGGAACGAGAGCGCCTGATCATCGGCGGTGGCAGCCGCGACCGCAAGCTGCTCGTGCCACCGGCGACACTCGCCGGTCACCCGGGAGCATCCGTCGTGGAGGGGCTCGCGAATCCGATCCCGGCCTAGCCGAGTAGTCGGCGACGGTCGTCGGCGAACCACAACGCGACGGCGCCGATGAGGATCAAGCCGATGCCGATGCCAATCAACGACAGAACGGTCGCCCCGGTGAACGCAAGCGGTTGAACGATCTCGACGGGGGCGGAGTCGACCACGATGTTGATCGCCGCAACGGCGGGGTCGAGCCCGAGGTTGGCCCCGAGGAGGCTGTCCGGATCCTGAAGGTCGGCGTAGATGGCGTCCATGGTGGCCGGCGGCAGCTGCGCGCCGTTCACGAGGTTGCCGCCAGAGATCGTCGTGGTTGTTGTGAGGTTCTGGCCACCGGCGGAGGAGGCAACATCCACCTTCAGATCGATTGACCAACCTTCGCCTGGTGCGAACTGCGTCGGGTTGGTACAGGTCACAAGTGTTGAGGATGGGGACGCTGCAGCAGACAAGCTGCTTGAGCCGTCGATGTTGCACGTGACGCCAGCGGCCTCGCTCGAGGCGGAGTCCAGCGTCATACCCGGCGGGAGCTCGAACTGGACGACAACCGGACCGCGCGTCGAATCCGCCCCGAGGTTCGCGACGTCGATCGTGTAGGTCGCATCGCCGCCAGCCACCAGGTCGTCGTTCAACGTCGTTTCGACTGTCAACACGGACAACGGAGTCGCCGCGGTGTCGCTGGCAGTGTCGTTGTCCGGGTTCGGGTCAACGATTTCGGAGAAGACGATTGCGTCGATCGTGATTTCCGGAGCCGCATGGGGGGCGACGTCAACGGCGAGGTCAAACGCGAGCGTCTCACCCGCAGGGATGTCGGCCGGCACGCCTGTGACTGGGTTGATCAGCGTGCACTGAACACCGCCGCTGACCTCAACGCAGCTCCAGTCCGGGCTGGGTGATGCCACGAGGCTGACACCAGGTGGCAGCACCGTCGTGACCATCACCGGCCCGCTGGCGGCCGGGCCATCGTTGTGAATGGTGGCGGTGAAGATGTTCTCTGCGCCGACTTCGACGTCACCAACATGGGAGATATCAATCGAGAGGTCGGCCTCAGGGCGATACCCAAAGTCGACATCCTTCTGAGCGGTTCCGGGAGCCAGCGTGAGCGAAGCCACGTGGATCGAGTCCGTTCCGTCAGGGTCGTGGGTCGGCACGAACCCTGCGGGCAGTGACGCCGGATCGATCGTAATCGTGTAGTCACCAGCAGGCAGGTGGTCGAAGATGTAGTTGCCCAGCGCGTCGGATGTGGTGGTGTCGGCCATGACGATCCCGGTGATCGGATCGACGTAGTTGAGGTTCAGCACAACACCCTCGATCGGCAGCTCGTCGGTATCGACGATGCCGTCGCCGTTCTCGTCACGCCAGATCGTGTCTCCGATACTGCCCGTACCGGTGTATGCGAAGTCCTGATCGAGTTGTACGTTCAGCACGTCGTCCAGCGGAACGATGCTCGTGTCGACGGTAAGTGTGCCGTCTCCATCGAACGTGGGAATGACTCCGCCAGGAAGCGTGCTCGGCTCGACGGTGACCGTGTAGTCGCCGTGGGGAAGGTTCTCGAACAGATACATGCCCGCCGCGTCGGTTGAGGTGAACGTGGTGAGATCGGCCGCACCGGTCGGGTTGGACCAGGTGACGGTCACGCCAACACCAGGAATCACCACATCGGTGGCATCCACCGTGTCGGTCGCAGAGTTGTCCCGGTCGTACCAAATGGTGTCGCCGATGGAGCCGGTTCCGTTGTAGGCGAAGTTCTGGTTGGGATCGATCGGTGCGCTGTCCGACAAGGTTGCTACAGACACGTGCGGCGTCAGCACCGCATCGTCGGCGTCCCACACGGGTACGAAGCCGGCTGGCAACGTCGTGTTGTCGACCGTGATCGTGATCGGCGTGTCGAAGGGCAGATTGACGAACTGGTAGCTGCCATCGATTCCGGACACGGTGGAGTCGGTCACGATGGCTCCTTCCGGTCCGACGAACTCGATGTTCAGCGTGACTCCGGCCAGTGGGACATCGAGCGGATCGATGACGGCATCGCCGTTCAGATCGAACCACACAATGCTCCCGACCTGGCCGGCGCCGGTGTAGGAGAAGTCGTGTGTCGGGTCGTCGGTGAGAAGCGCATCGAGCGTCACCGAGCTCATGTCGGGCGTGGTGAGACCGTCCATGTCATGGGTGGGAACGACAATGCCAGCAGGCAGCGTCGCAGTATCCACGGCGACGGTGTAGTCACCGTGAGGCAGGTTGGCGACGGTCCATTCGCCTGCGGCGTTCGTCGTCGCTATGTGCACGAGGTCGTCTGCACCCTCGTCGATGCCGGGGGTTGCGGGGTCGTCTTCAGCCACACCATCGAATCCGGACCAGGTGACAACAACGTCGACGCCAGCGAGCGGCTGGTCCTGGTCATCGAAGATGCCGGAGCCGACAGGATCGGTTCCGCCGTCGGCGTTCTGGTCGAACCAGACCGTGTCACCAAGGGAGCCAACGCCGGCGTAGGAGAAGTCCTGGTCGAGGTTGTCCGGGTTGAGAGCATCGACGAGCACGGCACTCGTGTCTGGAGTGGCGAGGCCGTCGACGTCGTATGTCTGGCTGATCCCACCGGGCAACGTCAGCGGGTCAACCGCGATGTTGTACGTGCCATGCGGAAGGTGTGGGATCAGGTAGGTTCCATCGGCGCCTGTCGTCGTTGCGAAGGTCACGTCGTCGCCCTGCGGGTTGGTCCACACGACGGTGAGTGCCACGCCGGGAATCCCGATCTCGCCCGTATCAATGGTGTTCGTACCGGAGTTGTCGACGTCCAGCCACACAACGTCACCGAGTGAGCCGACGCCGGCGTAGCCAAAGTCCTGGTCGAAACTCGAAGGCGTGGTGGCATCGAGTGAAACGAGCGACTCGTTCGGCGAACCGATGCCGTCAAAGTCGGCGCTTGGGGTCAGACCCGTCGGAAGTGTTGTGTCATCGACCGCGACGAGGAAGTTGCCATCCGGCAGGTTGTCGAACAGGTACGCGCCGTCGACACCAGTTGTCGTCGTTTGAATGACATCGTCGGTTCCGCCGAGCGCACCATCTGGACCGAACCAGGTCAGGTTCACCGTGACTCCGGTGAAGCCAACTTCACCGACGTCCTGGATGCCGTCGTTGTTCTGATCGAAGTAGATGGTGTCACCGATCTGGCCTACGCCACTTCCGGTGTAGGCGAAGTCCTGAGCGAGGTCATCGGGAGCGGTGCTGGTCAATCGGGTGGCGGAGGTGTTCGCTGTCGCAATGCCATCCGGGTCAAACGTGGGTGTCATGAGTCCGGCGGGCAAGGAGGCCGGATCGACGGTCACCGTGTAGTTGCCATGAGGCAGATCCGTCACGCTGTAGGCGCCGCCAACGATTGTCGTCGCGTTGTATGTGAAGTCGTCGCCGGTCCCGGCGACTCCATCCGCACCGTCCCAGACAACTGTCACGGTCGCGCCCACGATTGGGGCATCGCCTGCGTCGAGCCCTCCGTCGGCTTCGACACCATCGACATCAAAGAAGACGGTGTCACCGATCGTGCCGGCACCGCGGTAGCCGAAGTCCTGGTCGAGGTCGGTCTCCGCTCCGGTCGCGAGCGTGGCGATCGAGACGTTCGGGGTTCCGATGCCGTCCTGGTCGAAGGTCGGCACCATGCCAGTTGGCAGCGACGCCGGGTCGACCGTAATGACGTACTCGCCGTGTGGCATGTTCTCGAACAGCCATGCTCCGTCGGGGTCGGTGGTGATGGTGAAGGCGAGATCGTCAGTTGTTCCAGTGATGCCGTCGGGGCCGGACCAGCTGGCGGTGACATCGACGTCCCCGAGTCCCGGCTCGCTGGCATCCACAACTCCGTTGGCGTTGTGGTCAAACCACACGGTGTCGCCGAGCTGGCCGATGCCGCGATAGGAGAAGTCCACATCGAGTAGGGCGTCGGTTGGGTTGACGGTCAGGGTCGTGGTCGATGCGCTGGCAACACCATCGAGGTCAAACGTCGGCGTGTCGAGCCCCGCGGGCAGGTCGGTTGTCGTGACGGAAACCTCGTACTGGCCAGGTGGAATGTCGTCGAACAGGTAGTCCCCAAGGGCACCCGTTACCCGGGTGAAGTCGAGGTCGTCTGCGGTACCGATGGTGCCGTCCCATCCGGCCCACGTGGCGGTGACCGTGATTCCGGACATCGCAACTTCACCGACACCGTTGGTCGCATCTGCGGAGTTGTCCTGGTCCCACCAGATCGTGTCGCCCAGCAACTGAGCACCGTCGGGGGTGTAGCCGAAGTCGAACGCCAGGTCTGCGAACGATCCGTCGGGGAGGATGGTGTCGGCGGGGGTGACTTGGTCGGTGGCGACGCCGTCTGCTGTTCCGTCCCGGTCGAAACTGGGGGCAAGGCCCAGGAGGTTCGCTGATGCCGGATCGACGGTCACCGTGATGTCCGTGAAGGTCGGCAGGTTCGCGGCCGCGGGCACACCGTATGAGCCGTCAGCTGCGGTTGTGACGGTGAAGGTCTGGGGTGCACCAGTGGCGGGATCGAGCCACGTGAGGTCAAGCATGACGCCGGGTATGCCGGGCTCGCCTGGGTCCTGCACTCCGTCGGCGTTCAGATCGAGCCAGACGTAGTCACCAAGGGAGGTCGGTACGACCTCAATCGTTACCGACGCCTGGTCGTCCTCTGTGGCGACGCTGTTGTTCGGGGTCGAGTCGGAGTCGTACTGATCAGCCGCTGCGTTCTGGGCGATGTTTGTGACCGGCCCGACTTCAACGAGGCGCGTTCGCAATACGAGTTGGAAGGAGTCGGCGTTGGCCATGTCGCCAACGGTCCAGATGTTGGTCGTGTTATCGAATGTGCCGGCGTCGATCGAGTCGACGGAATCAAACTCGAGTCCGACAGGATCGAGAATCTCTGCCACGTCGACGCCGGTCGCGGCGTCGGGGCCAACGTTCGTGACCGTGACGGTGTAGTACGCCCAGGCGCCGAACCAGTACGGACCGTTGTTGGGGTCAGCGTCGGTTTCGATCGGTGTGATGGTCTTGTCGACTTCGATGTCGGCACGGGCAATCCAGACATCGGTGGAGTCGGTGTCCGTATAGAACTCCGCCGGAGCAACTCCAGCACCATCCGGATCGCAGCAGCTCGGCGAGCCGCTGGCGTCTTCGCCGGACGTTGATGCCTGGTTCGTGTGAACCGGGCCGGCACCGCCGTCGTAGCCGGTGTGGGCGTCGCCGATTGCCGGCGTGGACGTCAACGCTGCGCCCTGTGGTGTGGCGGTGAAGCTGATCGTGATGGTCTCGCCTGGGCCGAGGGGTTCGGTCGGTCCGCTGACAAGGTCGGTCCAGGTGAGTGTTTCGATGTTGAGAGCTGAGGGATCGGCGCAAACTCCGACGTCGGCCGCGCAGCCAGGGTCGGTCGTCGCCGGACCGAACGGGGTGACGATGGCGACGGAGCCGGGATCGAACGTCCAACCTTCGGGCAGTACATCGACGACGTCGACGTTGTAGGCCGAGGCGGTGGCGTCGATGTTGGTGACGGTGATCTCCCACGTGAAGGGTTGGTTGAGGAGTACGTCCGTGATGTCCTGGCCGCTGGCGGGGACGGTAACGATGTCGAGCTCGGGGAAGTGCACCTCGATCGTGTTGATGTCGGGAGTCACGACACCTCGTGTCGCGGTGGTGCCGTTCCCGTAGGTGATGATGTCGGCATTGGCCGGGTTGTCGGTGGTGATCTGGCTGCGGTCCGCCCCGGTCAGCGCAAAGTATGTGTCGACGTCGATTTGGGTCGTGAAGTCCTGACCGCGAGTCAAGGAGTCGGAAGCATCGAGGGTTGCGTTCCAATCGAGTGTTGCCGTCGTGCCCGGCGCGAGCGGGCCCGCCGTCAGCCAGGTGATCGTACGTGCGGTCTCGTCCCAGACTCCCACCGATCCCGATGCGCCCGTGATCGTGTCGCCGGTTGTCGTGACGGGCGCACCTCCGGCGATTGACAATGGGGTGATTCCGACAGGCACGGTCTCGACCGTGGTCACGTCGTGGGCGTCGGTTGTTCCGATGCTGGAAACGGTGACGGTGTACGTGACCTCGCCACCTGGAACGACATCGCAGCCGTCCGCGGCAAGGCCGTCGGGGTCGTCGGCAGCACCGTTGTTGTTGCCTGGTGTCGTGTCGCAGGTGGGCGATACGAGTCGGCTTCCATCGGCCGCGGTCACGTCCTGGTCGATCTCGAGGAGTGGCTCTACGACTGTGAAGGATTCCGATGCTGGGTCGGTGCCATCGGCGAACGCGGCGGCGCCAGGTGCGTCGAAGCCCGGTTCGAGAGCGGTCGGCGACTCGTTGGCGATCATGCTGGATGCGTTCCAGTTGAACAACGCGTCGTTGGGCACCACGTCGGTGTCGGCCGTGCTGGAGGTGACGTGGGTGGTGTACTCGAAGCTGATCTGACAGTCGCCGGCTGCATACAAGTCGCCGACATACCATCCCGCAACCGCTGGATCACCACCGGCTGGATTGAACTGTTCGACGTCACCGGCGGTTAGGGGAAGGCCAGTGCTGGCGCCAGCGACGGAGTCCCACATGAAACACGTGGGGTCGGGAGTGATCGTGCCGAAGCTGTCGAACGCCAGCCCGACCGGGAGGGTGTCGAACACCGTCGCGTCGTAGATCACGGTGCCGTTCGGAATGAAGACGGTGAGCTGATAGTCGGCCGGCTCGCCGACGGCGAAGCTGCTGCGGTCGTTGGTGGGATCGCCGGCGTCGAATGGTTCGATGTCCTTGGAAAGTGAAGCCTCTGGCAGGGTGAGCGTGTCGTCATCGGACACGGTGTAGGAACGTCCAGCGGCAGCGTTCGGATCGGTGATGGGGAAGACGTTCTGGTCGAGAGAATGCACTGTGGCGTCCGCAGTGTTGTTCAGAACACCCGAAGAGACCGCCGGGTCGTCGACCTCGGCGTCGAAGGAGAACTGAAGTACTTCATCCGGATCGAAGACATCGTCGGGCGTCCACGTGACCGTGTGGTTCGTTTCCGACCACACCCCGTCGAACGACCCGGCAGGAGTGATGCTGATCGAAGGAACGAGATCACCGTCTGCGCTGACGGCGCCGCTCACGCCGATCGGAGTGATACCGGCCGGTATTACATCGACGATTTCGAGATCGTGGGCGACCGAGACGTTGCCCGGCGTCGATGGGTTGCCAATCGTGATCTCATAGGTGATCGGGTCACCCGATTCGACCTCGGTTCCGATGGGCACGGTGTGACCCTTGACGATTGTCAGGTTCGGCTCGACAACCTCGGTGTCGATCGACGGGGCGGAAACGGTCGGAGCGGCTACTGCTGCTGCGTCGTTCCAGTCGAGATCGGCGGAGATGGACAGGACCGTCGGCGTTGAAGCCGAATTTCCGGCGACATCATCGACGATGCCGTAGAACGTGACCGTCACCTGATCATCGCCCGACCCGCCGGCGTTCGTGTACGGCGCGGGGATCGTGTAGGTCACCGTTCCGGCTGCTTCGGAAATCGTGCCGGTGATGATGCCGGCCGAACCGGTTGGGCTCGTGGCTGTCGGCTGCAGGTCGCCTACGACTCCGCCGAAGAGACCGTTGCCGGTGAACCAGGTGACGCCGGCCGGAAGGTCTGCGGTGAGCGTGGCGTCGTAGATCGTCGTGCCCTGGGGAATGGTGGCAGTGATCTGGTACTCGATGATCTCGCCGATCGTGGCCTGATCGTCGGTGGACGCGGGAGACGGGTTCGCGGCGTTGCCGGTCTGAGAGATTCCACTCTGCTGAACGATCACAATGTCTGGGTCAGCAATAACTATGTACGCGGGGTCGTGGGCGGAGTCGGTGTTCTCGAGCGCCGCATTTGCCGGGTCGACGTTGTCCTCCGGGTAGTAGTCGTAGGGTCCGGTGTTCGTTGCGCCTTGATACGTCGCGGCGCCGGCGGTGTTGGTGTAGGCGTTGGAGGGGTCGACCGAGTCGGGCACGGTCAGGTCGTACGTGTAGGTGATGGGAGCGGTCGTCTCGTCGTCTGGGGTCATATCCGCCCCGCCGGTCGAGGAGGCCACCGTTGCCGCGGGCCAGGTAATGACGCCGCCCACACACGTGCCACCGTCGCTGATGTTCGAGATGTCGGCACAGGTGAACTCGGGTGGTATCACGTCCTGGATGACCGTGTTCAGCGCGTCGGTGTTGCCGGTGTTCCACACATCGACTCGATAGGTCACGACATCGCTGCCGGTCACCTCGGTCGCAGTGGATGACCCGCCGAGCGAACCATCGGCGTCAGGTCCAGCCGAGGGGCTTCCATTGACCGACTCGACGCCGACCGCGACTCGAACCTGGGGTTCGGTCCATTCGGCCTCGGTCTGGTCTCGAAGTTGGAAGACGAGTCCCGAGTTGTTGTTATGCACGAGCTTCTCGAGGTTGGCGTTGATGTCGAGCGCAGCACCGAGAGCGTTGTCCGTGATGTCGGCTGCCACCACCCATTGGAAGGTGTTGCCGTTGTTGCCGACATCTCCCGATCCGCCCACCGTGAAGGTAACGAGCTCGTCCGACTCGGTGAATGTCGTTGTGGGAAGGGTGTCACCCGCAGCGATACGTTGCGCAGAGCCGGCGATGTAGTTGTACCCGGGGGGCATCAGGTCCTGGATGGTCGTGCCCTCGTAGTTCACGTTTCCGGGGAACCCGGCGTTCAGTTCAAAGCACACGATGTCACCGGGTCCGTAGCCGAGCTCGGCACTCGGATCGGCTTCCGACCAGGTGATCGTTGCGTAGTCATCGAAGCAGGTGCTTCCCGTAGTGCCGGCGTTGTTGGCCATCGGTCCGGTCTTCACCGAGACGCGTTTGTTGATGGTTGCACCCTGATTGGTGATCGAGTCCGAGGCCGTGTCGCCGTCGGCGCCGCCATCGGGGTCGGCCGGATCGGCTGGTAGCGCGGCGCTGGCAACCATGTCGGGGCCGGAAACCTCAGCTGCGTTGCTGACGGTGTCACCTGCGAGCACAGGTTCCCCAGGGAGGCTTGCCAATCCACCGCGGTAGCTCTGTCGCACGACCGATTGATACTGAATGGTGATGGTGCCATCGCTGTCGAGGTCGGCGAGGACCGCATTGTCCGGATCGGCGAAGTCCCAAACAAGTTCCATGCGCCCGGTTCCGTAGGGCCCTCCGTCGGGCAACTCGCGAACTCGAGCGAGGTCGGCGGGAGCTCCGTTGATGGTCGCCGGGGTGCCTCCGGCGCCGGCGCAGTCCGTCGTGTTCCAGTCAGATCCGGACAGGTCGCTGTTGAAGGTGCCGAGGAAACACAGTCCGGACGGCAACAGATCCCGAACGACGAGATTGGAGAAGTCCCGATATTCGCCGGTCTCGATGGTCAGGACCGTGGTGATGATCGAGCCGTGGCTCAACGGGCCAGTCATCGACTTCGTAAGTTTCAGATCCTCGGCCTCGGTCATGAGCACGCTGGACTCACTGCTCGTTGCGCCAGATGGGCTGTAGGTACCGGTCGCGACGGCGGTGTTGTCCACCGCTGCTTCCGGAGCGGACAAGAGTTCCGGATCGGTGCCGGGGACCGCGTCTGGTTCGCCTGTGCTGGCGCCGGTGTTGTTGTCGAGGTTTCGGCCATGCGCGAGGCCGGTCGGCGGCACGGCAAAGGGAGCGTTCGCGTTCAGTGGGATACCGGCGTTGTACGTGACCGTTGCGGTTTGTCCAGGAGCGAGTGAGCCGACGTTCCAATCAACGATCGTTTCGCCGGCGCCGCCCGTGGCAACGGACGTGGGAGTGAAGACCGGCCCTGGGCAGGGTCCTGAAGCCACGGGTCCTGAACCGGGCCATTCCTCGCCGACAGTGGTGTTGTCGGTGGGGTAGTAGTCGGTGCACCCGAGGAACTCGAGCATCGGACCCAAGGTGTCGCGAAGGGTGACACCGGTCGTTGGATAGTCCGGGTTGTTCTCGATCTCGATTGTGTAGAGCGTGCCGACCGATCCGGATCCGCCATCGACGCCGTTTGCATGAACGCCACGTAGCAACTCGCTTTCGGCGGACTTGTTGACGCGGAACGGGATGATCTCGACCGAGTGTGACCCGGACGCCTGACCATCGAAGTCGCCAGTGAAGAGACCGGTTGTTGTGCTGTAGTCCGGAATGGTGAAGGGGTCGAGACTGGCGACCGCTGTGGGAGCGAGCGACAACATCGCTGTTACGGGCAGTGTTCCCGCAACGACATCGAGGTTGGTGTCGACAGTGAAGCTCAGCGCGGCTTGGGAGTTCGCAGGTAGATCGGAGACGTTTGTCCAGATGAGGGTTGTCTGGTTGGCCGCGGGCACGTCCGCGAGGATCTCGTTGGGAGGCGTGTCGGACGAGAGGTACGAGACGCCAGGCGGAAGGACCTGCGAGAAGGACAGGTTGTAGAGATATGCGCCAGACGAGTGGTCACCGGTTGCGCTGATGGTTATGGTCACTTCTTCACCGATAAGAGCTCGACCGCCAACACTGTCGGCAAGCGTCAGCGAGAAGTTGTCGCCGGGGCCGGCACCTGCCGGCTGCGCGGGCATGAGAGCGAAGAAGGCATAACTCGTCATCACGAATGCAATAGCGATGAGCGCGAACTGTGCAGAACGCCGTTTTGGTATCACTGGGTTGTCCCTTGTAGATCCGCCTTGTGGTCGTTCCAGTCGGAGTCCGCACGGCCTCCGATGAGGGCCAAATGACCCATAAGGCCCCGAAATGGCCACCCAAACTGAGGGAACTCGCGCGGTCTGTGCTGAGATGGGTATCGATGGCAACACCGACTCGTGGGCGCGTCGTCCTCGTCTCGTTCCTGGTCGACTTGTTCGACATCGTGACGAACCTGATTGTGGCGATCATCACCGGCAGCGCAGTTGTCTTCGCGGAGATGGCGCAGGGTATTGCCGACTCGCTTGGTTCGGCCTTTCTGGTGATTGGAGATCGCAGAGCGGGGCGGCCGCGTGACGAGGAACATCCCCTCGGGTACGAGCGGGAGGCGTTCTTCTGGGCCGTTTTGTCCGCGGTGGCCATGTTGTTCGTGGGAGCTGGCCTGTCTGGGCTGCGGGGCTATCGACAGCTGACCGATCCACAAGAGCTGAGCGACTCCTGGCTTGCCATTGGTGTCCTGGTCCTCGCGATTGTGACCAACAGCTACGCGGTCAGCCTGAGTGTTCGCAACCTGACCGAGAACGGCATCCACGGTGTGATCGATCGGTTCCGGGAGGGGAGCCAGCCGCTCGTGAAGTCCGCTCTGCTGCGCGACGTCATCGGTACCACCACCAGCATCATCGGATTGGTCGCGCTGATTCTCTACGCGGCACTGGACGCGGTGGAGTTCGATGCCGCCGGCGCCATCGCCGCGGCGGTGATGATGTCATTCGCCGCCGTCGTTTTGATGGCGCAGGCTCGTGGCTTGATCACCGGGCAGTCAGTGCCCGAGCGTGATCTCGAGCGGCTACGAATCGTGGTGAGCGGGACACCTGGAGTCGAGGCACTCAACTCGCTCGTCGCCGTGCACTCCGGAGCGAACCACGTACGCGTGGAGCTCGACCTCGATCTCGAAGATGACTTGGAAACCAACGACATCGAGGTACTTCTGGACGAGGTCGAAGCTCGGATCAGAGAGGAAATGCCCGAAGTCTCCGATCTTCGGGTGGATCTGAACTCGTCTGACCTTCTGGGCTAGGAGAGGAGCGAGAGGGCGACTCGAAGGTAGATCTTGGTCGCCGCCTCGAGCTCGGAGAGAGGTACGAATTCGTCCAGCGTGTGTGCCTGCGCGATCGATCCCGGGCCCATGATGACGGCCGGGCAATGGAAGTTCGGTGCGTCGGTGGCGCCCGTGAACGCCTCGATTATGGCCGGGGTGCCCAGGACGGTCTCCGTTTCGTCTGCCACCGTCGTAACGATCGGATGATCGAGCGGCGTGTCGAGTACAGCCGAGGACATCGTTGGCCCGTCCAGTTCGTACCGAAACTCCGAGTCGGCTGCGGCGACGGCGTGGAGACGGTCGTTGTACTCGGCGAGCACCTGGTCGACCGTCTCTCCGGGGACCATACGGCGATCGGCTTCGATCTCACAGAAATTGGGCACGGTGGACATGACCTCACCGCCGTTGATGGTGCCGATGCTGAACGTTGCGTTGCCACACAACGGGTGCGCAGGTCGTGAGTTGAGCTCGTCGTTGTAGTCGGCAAACCCCGCGATGAGATCCGCCATCTTTTCGATCGCATTGACGCCCTCGCTGCGAATGCTGGAATGCACCGCCGTCCCGAACGTACGGAACTTCGCGCCGTACTGACCTTTGTGCGCGGGGCACACCTTCAGACTTGTCGGTTCTCCCACGACGGCGAAGTCCGGAACCGGGCCATGCTCTGACCAGTGAACCGAGCCGATCATCCGGTCCTCTTCGTCGGCGATGCCGGCGATCATGAGCTCACCGGCGAAGTCGGCATCGTGTTCGTTGATGACGCGGGCCACCTCGACGAACGCGGCCAAAGCCGCTTTCATGTCGCAGCTGCCCCGTCCGTAGAGGCGTCCATCCTCGATCCGGGCCGTGAACGGATCGTCGTAGTCAGTAACA
>SHLQ01000281.1 GCA_004282895.1 Acidimicrobiales bacterium | reverse complement strand
GCAACCAAGCATTGGAGGCCATCATGACATGCACGCCAGGAACACCGATCCGACACCTCGCTCAGACGGTTTGGCCCGTGATGCTCATCGCATTGGCGATCGCCATTTCGGCGTGCGGAAGCGACAGCAGTGTGGCTGTTGCCGCAGCGGAGAACCCGGCGAGCGACTCGGAGACGACCACCACGATCGTGTCCGAGGTGATTCAACTCCCGGCCGTCACCGACCCGGGCGATCTTCGGTTCGAGACGTTCGCGGCACTCGGCGGCATGCGGGTCGGTTTCGATTCCGACTCGTCCGTCTTCAGCGAGGGCGACATCGTAGGGTTGGCCACCCCGGTGGGTGACGCGGATCCCGGGTCTCAGCGCCCAGCGATCGCGGCGATCGCGTTGGTGTCGCAGACCCTCGGAGCAAATCCGATCGGCAACATTGCGGACTTCCTTTCGCTCGCCCGCGACAGCGGCGTGACTGTAGAACCCTCTGGAACAGCGATCGAAGCCCTCGGCCTTCGCCTGGAGGGCTACAAGCTGGAGCTCACGTCGGCGCAGCCGAACTTCTTCCTCGCCGCCAATCGCCTCGGCGAGGACGCCTCGTCCGCGTATGCGATGGAGAGCGCCCAGATGTTCCTCGCCGACGTCGACGGTGGAGTGCTGCTGTTGTTCGCCGACGGCGCAGACGAGGATGCTCGAGCGACGGCACTTGGCCGACTCGGCGACATGGTCGAAACCGCCGAGTTGCTCGGTCCGCTGAACTTCCCGAGCCCGAGCTTTCCGAAAAGCGGCGAGCCGGCGTCCCGGCCCGAGCTCGGCGTGAACGACCCCGAGCTTCCCCTTCTGGAGGCGCAGCACCGTCCAATCGATCCTGGCCGCTACCAGGTCACCCGACTCGGCGACACCTTTGCGCTCGACGTCGGTGAGGAGTGGTGGGCGGAGTCAAATACGCGCGGTTTCGTCGAGCTGGCGTCGGCAGATTCGTTCGCACCGGGGAACAACGATCTCGCGTTCGTTGCTGGGCTCGACCGGGGCCTGTTCAGTATCAGCGGGCCGAACTTCGTTGGCGAGCCCGATGACCTGACCGACCTCCCAAGTTGGCTTGAGTCGCCGCCGGACGGCCTGACCGTGTCCGACATCCAAGAGGTGGATGTGGGTGGACGCAGCGCCACCCGCTTCGACATCTCGATCGCCGACGGCGCTGACTGCCAGGAGGCAGCGCCGTGTGAATACTGGTTGTTCTCCCCGGTCGAGACTGCTCTCGTGATCAAGTCCGGCTTCGACGTCCGCATCTGGCACATCGAGGATCATGAGTTCGCCCCGCTGACGATCATGACGTCGACGACGGGCTCGACGTGGATCGACGAGGCGGGAGCGTTGGTCGACACGATCGAGTTTCTTGGCTGAGGCCACATCTCTCAACTCATCGCATTTTCGTCTTGACCGGCTGAGCCACGGCCACCCGCCGCTGACTAACGGCGACCGAACGTGGCCAAGCTGCAGCAGTACACGATCGAGCTCTACAAGGAGATCGAGGAGCTGCCGCAGCACCGCCGGTCGCAGGGACGTGCACACCTTCGATGTGCAGTCGATCATGCGCTAAGAACTATACCGTGACACCCTCCGTTCAGGCCGCAGCCATCATCGAGCAGATCCCTTTGGAGCTACCGGACGATCATCGCTTTGTGATTGCGATTGCCGGACCGCCCGCAGCGGGCAAGTCGACACTTGCGTCGGCGCTCGTGAAGGAGCTTGATCCAAGAGCAGGCCTGCTTGGGATGGACGGATTTCATTTCGACAATGTGATTCTGGACGAACGCGGCCACCGCGCTCGCAAGGGAGCGCCACACACATTTGACGTCGTGAGCTATTCGAACACGCTCCGTGTCATCCGTGACGAGCCTGGGATCGAGATGGCGGTACCTGTCTACGACCGTGATCTCGGTCTTTCTCGAAACTGCGCCTCGGTCATCGGCCCCGCCAACGAGGTGCTCGTCACGGAGGGCAACTACCTTCTGCTCGATAAAGAGCCGTGGTCAGAGCTCCTTCCGCTGTTTGACCTCACCGTGTGGATCGACCTTCCGCTGTCAGTGGTCGAGCGGCGTATCAACGAGCGGTGGCGCACTGCAGCGATGGATCCCGAGGAAGTCCGGCGACGAACCGACGAGAACGACATTCCCAATGCCCGACTCGTCCAGGCTCACTCGGTCGCCGCAGACTTGGTTGTGGCCACGGATACCAGCGGCGGGCCACGGGAAGTCGGATGACGCCCTTCGTCCTTCCACCCAACACGTTCGATCACTTCTATCGAGGCGGTCGCCACATCGCCGAGCTCCGAAGGTCTGCCCCCGGAGCCAAGCGACCCGAGGAGTGGCTGGGATCGGTGGTCAGCCGCTTCGGCGAATCGGAGCTGGGGCTGACCGGGTTCGCTGGTCACACCTTGAGAGCGGAGATCGAGGCGAACCCGGTCGATTGGTTGGGCGCAGCACATCTGTCCCGATACGGCCCCTCGCTGGGAGTGCTCGTGAAGCTGCTCGACCCGGCACAGCGATTGCCGGTACACCTGCACCCAACCAGAACCTTTGCCGCGGAACACCTCGATTGTCCCTACGGGAAAACCGAAGCTTGGGTCATCCTCGAGACCGAACCGGCCGGCGGCGATGTCTTCGTCGGCACCCACCGGGCCGTCGCGGGTGAAGAGTGGGCAGCACTCGTCGAAGCACAAGATTCGGACGCCATGCTCGACCTGCTTCGGCCGATCACTGTTCGCTCCGGGGACGCGGTGCTGGTTCCGGCCGGCACGCCTCATGCGATCGGCCCAGACCTTCTCGTTCTCGAGCTCCAGGAGCCGACCGACCTGTCGATACTGCTCGAATGGCGCGGGTTCGACATCGACGGCGCCGCCGAAGGTCACCTCGGTCTCGGGTTCGATGTGGCGATCGGGGCCATCCGACCGGATGCCCTCGGCGACGACGAACTTGAGCAGCTCGTTGCCCGGTCGGTCGAAACTCCGGCGCAGGCGCCCAATTCGGTCGTGTCGGTCATGCCCGAAGGCGCAGACCCGTACTTCCGAGCGTGGGCGGTTGACTCGATCACCGAGGTCGAGCTGCCGGCCGGATTCGGGGTCCTGCTCGTGACCGACGGCAGCGGTCGCCTGAGTCACCAATCGGGTTCCATTGACGTCGAACGCGGAACCGCCCTCGTCATCCCGGCGTCGGCGAGCCCGTGCAGACTCGTTGGTCGACTCACCGCCTACCTGTCGCAACCATCCGCTCCTGACGCGCCTGAACCGCACGAGTGGGACATGCTC
>SHLQ01000107.1 GCA_004282895.1 Acidimicrobiales bacterium | reverse complement strand
CGCCGGGTTGCGCCAATCTCGTCGAGGTACCGGACGACATCATCGGCGAGCTTGTCCGACGCCTCGTCCATGATCTCGCCGCCGTCGAAGTAGCAGAGTGCGCGAGGCTCGCGGACCTCGTCGATGTCGGCGTAGCCATCCCCGAGCAGCGCGTGCCCGATCGTCGGTCCGTCCTGGGCGAGAAACACGTAGACCTGAGGCGTGCGCGATTGGAAGAGCTGATACGTCCGGTAGTCGAAGCCGTATCGGAGCGACACCGGGTTGTGGATCAACACCATGTCGGCGTCGAGCCGTTCGAGCTCGGCCTGCAGCCGGCCCGAGCGATACTTCCGCATCCGGTCGTGGTCGATCGGCGGCATCTCCCGCGTGCGTGCGAGCTCACTCCACGTATCCGCGAGCACCAACTCATCCGGCGTCATGTCGAGAGCCTCCCACGCTTCGTCATTCTGTGGAGTCTTGGGTGCGTCATGGGTACCGCAGACTCCACAGATTTCTAGGAGGCGGGGGCTCGATACACCTCAACGTGGTCGGGCGGGAGCAGTTCCTCGCCGAGGATGATGTCGGCCGCACGCTCGGCGATCATCATGGTCGGGGCGTAGATGTTGCCGTTGCTGACGTTCGGCATCACCGACGCATCGACCACGCGCAACCCCTCCACACCGTGCACTCGCATCGTGTCAGGGTGCACCACGGCCATGTCATCGACCCCCATCCGACAGGTGCAGGATGGGTGGAGCGCCGTTTCCGCGTCCGTGGCCACCCACTCGAGGATCTCCTCGTCCGTTTCGACCGACGGACCGGGCGACACCTCTCCGCCGTTGTACTCGTCGAAAGCCGGCTGGGTCAGAATCCGGCGGGCGGTCCGCACCGCTTCAATCCACTCCTTGCGGTCATTGCCCGTGGAGAGGTAGTTGAACTGCACCGCCGGCTTCTCCTTGGGGTCGGTGCTTTTGATCCTCACCGAGCCCCGCACGTCGCTGTACATCGGGCCGACGTGCACCTGATACCCGTGACCTTCCGTCGGTGATGACCCGTCGTAGCGAACGGCCACCGGCAGGAAGTGGAACATGAGGTTCGGGTAGTCGACCTCCTCGTTGCTGCGCACGAACGCGCCGGCCTCGAAGTGATTCGTTGCCGCTGGCCCCCTGCGAGCCAGCCACTGCAAACCGATCAAGGGCATTCGCCACGTCGCCATGTACGGCTGCATCGACACCGGCTTCTTGCATGCGTACTGGATGTAGACCTCGAGGTGATCCTGCAGGTTCTCCCCCACGCCAGGCACGTCTGCGACCACCGGTATCCCAAGGCTCTCGAGATGGGCACGATCGCCGACGCCGGACAGTTGCAGAAGCTGGGGTGAGTTGAACGCGCCGCCACAGCTGATGATCTCCGTTCCCTTTGCGACGTGGGTGCGTCGCCCGCGACGGTATTCGACCCCGACCGCACGGTTGCCCTCGAATTGGATCTTGTCCACCTGGGCGAGGGTCTTGAGCGTGAGGTTCGGCCGGTTCAACACCGGATGCAGGTACGCCCGAGCGGCACTGAGTCGGCGACCCCTCACCATGTTCTTGTCGAATGCCGAGAAACCCTCCTGGCGAAATCCGTTGACGTCGTCGGTCAGCTCATAACCAGCCTGAGGACCGGCTTCGAGCCACGCCTGGAACAACGGATTGGTAGCCGGCCCGGTCTCCATGGCGAGAGGCCCATCATCGCCGCGCCACTCGTCACCACCGACGAGGCGGTTCTCCATCCGTTTGAAGTACGGCAGACAGTGCGCGTAGTCCCAACCCTCCAGGCCGTCGAACTCCGCCGACCATCGGTCGAAGTCCATGGGATTCCCTCGCTGGAAGATCATCCCGTTGATGCTGCTCGACCCACCCAGAACCTTGCCCCGAGCGTGATACACCTTGCGTCCACCCATGAACGGTTCGGGTTCGCTCTCGTACTTCCAGTCGTAGAACCGCCACCCGATCGGATACGTGAGCGCGGCGGGCATGTGGATGAACACATCCCACTTCCAGTCCCTACGGCCCGCCTCGAGTACCAACACCTCGTTCGACGGATCCGCACTCAGGCGGTTGGCGAGGGCGCAGCCAGCCGACCCTCCCCCCACAATGATGTAGTCGTACTTCTCTCCCATCGCCCACGATCATGGTGCCTCCGTCCGGGATTGTCGACACACTGTTGGTGTGACTGCTGAGGATCGACCCCGGGCGCTGCAGATGGCCACCCGCGTCGAGAAGCTCTCGCCGCCGCAGGTGGAGGATGTGTTCGGTGCCGCCGCGCGGGGAGTCATCGCGATGCTCGACGATCATCGGAACCTTGCCGGTGGTGAATGGCACGAGGACATCCAGGCCTGGAACGGCGCACGTATTCGGAAGATCATGCGGCGAGCGCGAGGGGCCGCGTGGGAGAAGGCCCAGGAAGTGCCGGGGCTCACCGTGCATTACGGGTCAGCCCAGGTACGTGTCTTCGTGCCGGGATTCATCGACGAGGCACCACCGGCGCTCGCCAAGCTGCAGATCCAGTCGACGCCACTCGACGAACCGGACCCGACGGCGCGACTCGAACCAACCGAACACACCACACTCACGATCGCTCTGAACCCCGATGTCGAGATGAGCTGGGGCAAACGCGCGGCCCAGGTCGCTCACGCCGCGCAACGCTCCTGGGAATCACTCGACCGCACCGACCGGCTCGACTGGAATGCCGATGGTCGCCGCGTACGCGTGGTGCAGCCCACCGTCGCACTGTGGGAGACGCTCCTCACCACGGCACCGACGACGATCCGCGACGGTGGCTTCACCGAGGTTGCGCCCGGAACCCTCACCACCGCCGCCCAACTCTCGCGCGGCTAGGTCAGCGCCCGCACCAAGAGCACGATGGCGGCTGCCGCCGAGAGAATGAGGATCGCCGGTCGCGTGTACCCGCGGTCCACGACCGGCAACAACGGCCCGCTCAGGAAGAAGCCGACCACCGCGGCCGGCACCAGCGAAACACCCCACCGGGCCTCATCCGCCCCGAGTTCACCCGCGATCACCAAACCGATCAGCGTGATGATCGTTCCGACCACGAAGAACGCTCCCATGGACGCTCGAATGCTGGCGCCCTTTGCCTTCTGGAACATCAGCGCGACCGGCGGCCCCCCGATACCCGCGGTTCCCGCAGTGAATCCCGAGATGGTTCCAGCGCCCAGCATCGTCGCCCGCGTGCGCTCCGGCGCGCCACCGTAGGCAGTGGCGGCAACCAATCCCAGAACCGACACGCCGATGACGGCATCAAGCCGATCCTCGGAGACCTGCGCCAGCACGAAGACCGCGATCGCCGTGCCGATGACACGACCGACGAGTGCGTTGGCGATCGGGCTGACCTCGAGGGCGGTGTGTTCACGCCGCAACATGAACACGTTCATCGTGGAAATCGCCAGGAGCGCTGCGGCCGGAACGAGCTGCGGCGCAAACAAGGCCAGCGTCGGCATCGCGATGAGGTTGGCGCCAAATCCAATCGAGCTCTGGACCGTCGTGGCGACCACAATCACGATGAACGCAGCGACGTAGACGGCGACAGACATCCTCCTTGGTCTACAGGATTGTCGTTGAGCTTCCGCTCCTTCCCGGCGTTCATGGCGCGGCCGTGGGCCGGTGAGCCAGCGGTACACTCGCCTTGATGACGGCAACGGTTTCGGACTCAGCAGGAACGGCGGAACGCCGGTCGGCGGGCGAAGTCAAGCCTCGCTTCCGGGGCTTCGTTCACCTGCTTGCGTTCGCCTCCGCATTGACACTCGCCCCGCTGCTTGTCGTCTTCACGCCGGGGATCTCGGAACGATTCATCATGGCGATCTACAGCTTCGCCATCGTTGGTCTGTTCGGAATCAGCGCGTTGTATCACCGCAACGACTGGTCCCCGCGCGGCGTCGAGATCATGCGTCGCATGGATCACTCGATGATCTTCGTCGCCACCGCCGCGACCCACACCCCTATTGCCCTACTCGCACTCCCCACCCGACCGGGATGGGTGCTCTTTGCGATCGTGTGGAGTGGCGCCGTCGTCGGCATCTTCGGCCGGATCTTCTTCCCCGATGCGCCGTATTGGGTGGTCGCCATTCCGTATGTTCTCGTTGGCTGGTCATCGATATTTGTGATCAACCATGTGTGGACCGGCGTCGGTGTGCCCGGCTTCATCCTCTTGATCGTCGGCGGCGCCCTGTACACGTTGGGGGCCGTGATTTACGCGCTGCATCGCCCCAATCCGTGGCCCGACCATTTCGGCTATCACGAGATCTTCCACACGCTCACCGTGCTCGCGGCGGCATGTCACTACGTCGTGATTGCGATCTTCGTCCGAGGAATGGTCTGACGCTCGGTCAGGACTCTGGTGGCGCCTCGGTGTCGCTCCAACCTGCAAGCAGTTCGTCGATGCTGTCGGGCACATCGATGCCACCATCATCGCCACGGCGCAGTGCCGTAAGCAGTTCGGTGTACCCGGTCGATTCCTGGCCGAGACCCAGCCGATTCGCGCTCTCCGCGGCAATCGACAGCAGCCCCAGGTGCGCGGGGTTGGTTACCAGTCCCTGCTGTGCGCACTCCAACGCATCGGACGTTCGGCCTTGCTCCGCCAACAGGTGCGCAAGGTAGGCCCGCAGGTCGGGATTGGTGGTGTCCGCCGCAACGGCGTTGGAAAGAATTCGAATGACGTCGTCCATTACTTTTGCCTTCGGACGAATTCGCCGTTTGGTTTACCCCAAATCTGTTGCGGGAAAGACCGAGCTCAGGTGCTCTGGAGCAACGCGTCGATTTCCTCAGCCAAACGCTCCTCCCCCAGCCGAGCCACAACGGTCTTCGCTGCGCCGTCATCATTGATGAAGACGAACGCGGGTTGGCTGGTCACAGCGAACTGCGCCCATACCGTGCCTTCGTCATCCGCGAGGTGATCAAACGCGCCAACACCATACGTGTCGACGAAGTTCTCCATGTCGCTCACGGCGTCACGACCGGCAACACCGATGATGTTGACCTGATCGCCGTACTTCTCGTGTGCGTCTGCGACCGCAGGCGCTTCCCGTTGACACGACGTTCACCACGGCGCCCAGAACCAGAGCACCGTGTCCTGACCCTCGAGGCTGGCCAAGTCGATCTGGCCTCCGGCGACCGTGTCGACCACACCGGCCAATGCCGTCGCGGCACCTGCATCAGCCGCTGTCTCGGTGGTCGTACTGCCGCACGCAGTCAGCGTCATAAGTACCGCCGCCACCGATCCCAGGAGTCTCCTTCGCCTCATACCCATCACCGTACCGGCTCGCGACCACTCGATATCGGCTCGTTCTCAAGATGTTCTCAAGCTTGAAACGTGACTCACACTCCGTGGTGTCGTAGCTTCCCGTCATGACATCAAACGGCGGGCGTTTGGCCCGGGTTCTCAGCGTTCTGGTCGCCCTCGGGGCCATCTCCACCCTCGTCACACTGAGTGCCGGAGCCGCAGCTGCCCAAGATGCCGCAGCCCCCGACAATGCCCCTGCAATTCACGCGATCTACCTCGATCATCTCGGCCGCGAGGCCACGGCCGCCGAGATCACTCGTTTCGCCGGCCTGGGGATCACACTCACCGAACGCGATGTACAGACGGTCGTGCTCGGCTCACCGTCGTTCTATCGCCAAGCGGGACGTTCGGTCAGCAAGTTCATCCAGGCGCTGATGATGGAGACCAAGGGACGCCGGGCGACCCGAGCTGAAATGAAGGAGCTTCGCGACGTCTTTCGCAACGGTCCCGACCGGCGCCCCGCCGCCCGACGGCTGGTCGCAAACCGGGCGCTCGCCATGACTGGGTATGACCGAGACGGGTTCCGCGTGAGCCGCATCGCCGTGCTTCGTACCGAACGGGGCGCCATCAGTCGCATCGATGTTCAGCTCAACGAGATCGTGGACCTGATGACTGACTCCGTGCAGGTCACGATCGACGGCCGCGACATCACCGGCGAACTCTCCCGACGGCGCAGAGGTACGGTCGCGTCGCTGACCCCCAGCACCGAAATCTTCCGATCGGGTCGGGTCATCGCATCGGTCGTCAAGGGGTCAGACCCCTCTGTGCGAGCCGACAAGTCCAAACAGATCGCTCCGGCTCGGGATGAGATCTTCCCCAACGTCCGGGTGGTCGCCTACTACGGCAACCATCAGACCCGCCTGCTGGGTGTGCTCGGCGAAACCGGCCCCGAGGCTGCCGCCGTCCGGGTGAAGGCCGCCGCCGCCCGATTCGACGAACCGGGTCGACCCGCGGTGGGAGCCTTCGAGATGATCGCCACCGTGGCGCAGGGATCGGCCGGTGCCGACGGCAACTACAGCGCGCCCTCACGCCTCGAGGATCTGCAGTACTGGATCGACGTGGCTCGAGACGAAGGGCTCTACGTCATCCTCGACATCCAACCCGGCCGCAGCGACTTCCTCCAAGAGTCACAGCGATATGAGTCCCTCCTGAAGCAGCCCCATGTCGGATTGGCGCTCGACCCCGAATGGCGCATGTACGGCGACCAGCGTCCAGGGCAGGTGGTCGGCTCGGTCACGGCCGAAGAGATCAACGGCGTCTCCGCATGGCTCTCCGAGCTCGTGCTTGAGAACGACCTGCCCGAAAAGATGTTCATCCTCCATCAGTTCCAGACCCGGATGATCAAGAACCGCGACGCCGTGATCGACCGCCCCGGTCTGGCGACGATCATCCACGCCGACGGCTTCGGTGGCCGGGCCATCAAATTGACCACCTATCGGATCATCCAAGCCGAACCGCCATTCTGGAATGGGTTCAAACTCTTCATCGATGAAGACACGCGCATGTTCCAACCAGCCGATGTCCTCAACTTCACCACCGTCCCCGTCCCGGATTTGATCACCTATCAATGACATGTCGGGACGGTGCCCGACACCGGGCGCCGAGCCGACATGGGCAACTTGCGCAGCAAGTTGCCCCTCCAATCACCTTTGACACTTCCGGTCAAGATCCGCGGAAGCCTGCGTGGGCAAATTCCGCAGGAATTTGTCCCTCCACGGCGGAGCCGGTGCAAGTGCGTATACGGCTCGCGTTGAACCGGCGCGGGGAGTTTTCGACAACGCCGAAAATCTCCAAGCAACCCGAAGGGTTGCCGGGCTCCCCCGTGTGTCTGTATACGCACAGAGCCCGCCTCCGCCGAACGACGGGGAGCGGAGCTGCGTGTAGCGACCTTGGAAGTTGCGTGGGGATGTCGGGCGGAAGTCCCGACAAGTGAAAGAGGGGCCGGACTCGCGCCGGGAGTTTTGGCGAAGCCGAAATCTCCAAGGAACCCGAAGGGTTCCCGGAGGCCCATGTCGGTAACCGCGGATCTCGGCCGGAAGTGCCGAGAAGTGATCGAGCGGAAGTCTCGACGTTTAACTGCTAGACCGTAGTTTCACGCAATATGGCCGCCGCGTGGTGCGGCGGCTACTCCAGGAGGAGACGTAATGGGAATATTTGACTTTGTGAAGAATGCTGGCGCCAAGGTTGGCATCGGTACCTCCACAGAAGAGGACGCTGCGGCGGAGGCAGCCGAAAAGGCTGCTGCGGTGGAAAGAGAGGCAAACGACGCTGCTGCGGCACGTAACGCAAGCAAGGCGCGTATGCGCGCTGCTGCGGCCAAGAAGCGCGAAGCACTTGCCAAGGAGAAGCGGGAGGAAGCCAAGCAGTCGGTCGCACTCGAGAAGTACGCCCGCGATCTTGGGCTCGCCATTCCCGGCATGGACATTCGCTTCGACGACGGCACGGCGTTCATTGACGGCACCGCTCCGGACAACGCCAGCAAGGAACGTCTGATCCTTGCGATCGGCAATGCCGAAGGTGTCGGCCGAGTCGACGAGGACATCGAAGTTTCCGAGGATGACGGCAAGGACGCCTCGCTCTACGTCGTGAAGTCCGGTGACACGCTGTCCGGCATCTCGAAAGAGGTATACGGCGACGCGATGCGTTACCCGGAGATCTTCGAGGCCAACAAGCCGATGCTCAAGGACCCCGACCTGATCTTCCCGGGACAGGTGCTGCGTATCCCGCAGTAGGACTCAAGCGTCACAAACGCTGGTAATGACGGGGGTTCCGCTTGGGCGGGGCCCCCGTTGCCGTTTTTCGAAGCCGGTGAAGTCGGGTCGCCGCATGCCGATGGGAAGACACCCATGACCAAGATCGATGATGTCGTTCAGCAGACGGCCCGTGCGCTGCTTCGCTTTCGAGGCGAGACATCGAGTCGCGCCCTGGCTGAGCAGCTGGTCCGTCGGTACGAATCGCTCGAATCAGACGAGCTCGACCGTTTCCTGGGTTTTCTACTCACGGACATGGGCGCGGAGCGCGACGCCATCGACGCTGCGATCGAGCGGTATCAGGAGACTCCAGGCGAAGCGGAAGTTGCGGATCTGGCCGACGCGGCAGAGTCACAACGACAGCACCTTTTTCGCGCCATTAACACGGCCTCAGGCGGGATCCGAACGCTGCTCCACATGCGCACCGCTCTGCTGGAACGTCGTCATTCTCACCCCGAGCTGGCTCCCGTCGAACGCGACCTGCGCCACCTGCTGACGTCATGGTTCAACCGAGGGTTTCTTGAGCTGCGCCAGCTCGACTGGACAACTCCCGCGCACGTGCTCGAGAAGCTGATCGAATACGAGGCCGTTCATGAGATACGCGGCTGGGACGATCTGCGACGGCGGCTCGCCCCCGATCGCCGCTCCTTCGGCTTCTTCCATCCCGCGCTTCCCGGCGAGCCGATCATCTTTGTCGAGGTTGCGCTCACGGAAGGACTCGCCTCGTCGATCCAAGGTGTGATCGACGCTCCTGCGCCAGACGTTCAGCCCGAGGGTGCAGACACGGCGATCTTCTATTCGATCACCAACTGTCAGTCCGGCCTTCGGGGTGTTTCCTTCGGGAGTTTCCTCATCAAGCGAGTCACGGAACTGCTGATGTCCGAGGACCCCGAGCTCACCACGTTCTCCACCCTCTCCCCGATCCCGGGATTCGCGTCCTGGCTGAGCGAGTTCCACCCTGACGCCACAATCGACGACGAATCCGACATGCTGCACCTGTGTGCGGCGTACCTGCTGGCGGCACGACGCGACCACATGCCACTCGATCCTGTCGCCCGATTTCACCTGCGTAATGGCGCTCGAATCGAACGAATCAACTGGCGCGGCGACACTTCTGAGAACGGACTCCAACAGTCGCATGGTCTGCTGGCGAACTACCTCTACAGCGGCCAGGACCATGCCGCGAACCATGAAGCGCTCATCTCCGATGGACTCATCAATGCGTCCGAAGAGGTCATTGCCCTGGCCGGCGATCGAGTCGACGCAACGCACGTTGTGAATTCCGCCGCCGAAGTTGCCGACTGAGCCGTTCGCGGGCACTCTGGGGCCACAAAGAAATCCTCGGGGAAGGGTGAAAGTCCTGACCGGCGGTGATGCGCATGCAAGTGCGATGAGCCCGCGAGCTGCCGTGTACTCCACGGTTCGCTGACCTGGTGTGACTCCAGGGCCGACGGTAAGAGTCCGGATGGGAGAGGAAGTAGAACATGTTCACCGGATTGGTGGAAGAGCAGGGTCGTGTGACCATGCTCGAACCGAATGGTGACGGATTTCGGTTGCGTTTTGCGGCCGTTACCGTCTTGGGCGACGTCCAGATGGGCGCGTCCATCGCCGTCAACGGCGTGTGCCTCACCGTGGTCGATTTCGACGATGCCTCCTTTGCCGTGGACGCGGTACCGGAGACCATGGACCGCTCGAACCTGGGCCAGCTCACCATCGGGTCCGTCGTGAACCTCGAACGCCCCGTTCGCGTATCGGATCGGTTGGGCGGCCACATCGTGCAAGGCCACGTCGACGCGACGACCGCGGTGCAGTCGATTACCCCGCTCGACGACGGATCGTTCGAATACCACTTCGCTCTCGACCCTTCGATCGCGCCGTATGTGGTCGAGAAAGGGTCGATCACCGTCGACGGGATCAGCCTGACGGTCGCCTCCGTTGGTGAAGACTCCTTCTCCATCGCCATCATTCCCCACACCGCCGAGGTCACGACTCTCAGCGACCGCTCCCCCGGCGATCTTGTCAACCTCGAGGTTGATGTGCTCGCCAAATACGTCGAACGACAACTCACCCTCCGCGAGGTCACCTCATGACAGCCGATCCCACTCTTCTCGACCCGATCCCGGAGGCACTCGCCGCATTCGCTGCCGGCGAATTCCTTGTCGTTGTTGACGACGAGGACCGGGAGAATGAAGGTGACCTGATCATCGCCGCCGACGCGATGACCGAGGAGAAGATGGCGTTCATGATCCGCTACACCAGCGGCGTGATCTGCGCCCCCATGACGGGAGACCGCGCCGAGAGGCTCCGCCTGCCCCTCATGGTTGCGGACAACACCGAATCACATCACACGGCCTTCACGGTCACCGTCGATCTCATCGAGGGCTGCACGACGGGCATCTCGGCCGGCGACCGATCACGAACCGTCGTTGCTCTCGCCGACGACGACACGGTCGCGGGCGCGCTTGCCCGACCTGGCCACATCTTCCCGCTTCGAGCTCGCGAGGGCGGAGTCCTCAAACGCGCCGGGCACACCGAAGCCGCACTTGATCTCTGTCGAATGACCGGCCGCGCGCAGGTGGGCGTGTTGTGCGAGATCGTCAACGACGAAGGTTCGATGAAGCGCCTCGCCGACTGTCGCACCTTCGCGGACGAACACGGACTCAAGCTCATCAGCATCGCCGATCTCATTCGGTACCGACGCCAGAGCGAGAAGCTCGTTGAACACTTCGCCGACGCAGTCATCCCCACGAAGTACGGCAAGTTCACCGCCCATGCCTACCGCTCGCTCCTCGACGGTGAGGAACACCTCGTCTACACCATGGGTGACATTGCCGCCTGCGACGCGCCGCTCGTGCGCGTGCACTCCGAGTGCCTCACCGGCGACATCCTCGCGTCCGAGCGATGTGATTGCGGCGCCCAGTTGCAGATGGCGCTGCAGATGATCGCCGAGGAAGGGTGCGGCGTGGTCGTCTATCTGCGAGGCCATGAAGGTCGCGGCATCGGTATCGGTCACAAGATTCGGGCGTACTCGCTGCAGGATGACGGGCTGGACACCGTGGATGCGAACACCGCCCAGGGCCTGCCGGTCGACTCCCGCGAGTACGGCGTCGGCGCCAACATCCTCGCTGACCTCGGGATCACCTCCATGCGTCTGATGACAAACAACCCGCAGAAGTACGGCGGTCTGGAGGGATACGGCTTGAGCATCACGGAGCGCGTCACCATTCAGATCCCCGAGACCGAGGACAACGGTCGGTACCTCGCGACCAAACGCGAACGTATGGGACACCTCATGGACAACGGATCCGGCGGCTGAGGTGGCCAGCGGCGATGAACGGGCCGGCACGCTTGACCTCGACGGTTCCGAACTTCGAGTTGCCATCATCAGCTCGCGGTGGAACGACACCATTGTCGATCGACTCGTCGAGGGCGCGATTCGTGGGTTGCACAACTTCGGCGTGACTCAGATCGAGGATGTGAGTGTCCCCGGTGCGTTCGAACTGCCGCTCGCAGCGAAGATCGTTGCCACCAGTGGCGAGGTTGACGCGGTGGTTGTGCTTGGCGCGGTGATTCGCGGAGAAACAACGCACTACGAGCTTGTCGCCGGCGAGTGTGGCCGCGGCATTCAGAACGTCCAGCTGCAGACCGGCGTACCGATCGGATTCGGCGTATTGACGGTGGAGGACCAAGCGCAGGCCCTCGCCCGAAGTGAAGCCGACGGCGGCCACAACGTCGGCGAAGAAGCAGCGACGGTCGCCGTGGAACTGGCCCTGCTGAAACAGTCCTGGTAGCCGAGGCTCGGCGGCGAACATATTTCCTATTTAGATCACAGTCGTACGAAAATCGTCGATATAGCTTGCCTATGCCCTGGCCGTGATCCGCCGACTCGGCCAGTGGAAGTCCCCGGTCGCGCTCCGCCGCGCGGCCGGGGGCGATTACAACAACAC
>SHLQ01000280.1 GCA_004282895.1 Acidimicrobiales bacterium | reverse complement strand
CTCCCGGTTCGATCTCTTCCGTTCCTGCCTTGCGGAGGTGTTGGGGGAGCGCGCCGGGCCCGATGACCTACGGGTGAGGTCCGAGGTTCTCGTGTGCGGTCTCAACGGCATCGCCCAGGGTCTGGTCACCATCAGCGGGTATCCGTGGGCAGAACCGGAGACGCTGGTGCGAGGCGTCGTCTCGGGCGTCGCCGAGACCTGAGGCGAAGAGTTCTCGTGGGCGATACTGGACTTGAACCAGTGACCTCTGCCGTGTGAAGGCAGCGCTCTAGCCAACTGAGCTAATCGCCCCATTGCGATCCCGGAGTGACCGGGCAGGGACGCCACTGTAGCGGCGAATATCGCCAACTAGGGCCCTGCGACCCATGAAGTTGTTGAGGGGCGACTGGTACTCATATGCAGGTGGAGGTCAGCAACAATACGGACGGTGCCCGTTGGCACTCTCCTGCCCAAATGATGGTTGGTGCTGCATTTGGGCTGGGGTCAGTTCTGTTGATGGGCGCGGCCTCAGCGGACGGTACCCCATCGTCGCTTCCGGCTCAGCCGGACACATTGTTGGCGCCGGCGGTGGTCGTGGCCGCTGGCGCCGACACCCTAAATCCGAATGTGGTCGATCGGCTGATCGCACACTCGGTTCGCGGGACAGAGAGTGGGACGGCGTTCCATCTGGAGGATGGACGTATCGGATCGGTTGCGCACGCATTGATCGATGCCCGGTCGGTCACGATTGGCGACGACCGATCGCTCGTTTACTCGCTGGATGATGAAGGCGTTTCGGTCGCGCCGGAACACGACTTGGCGACCTTCCCGGACCGGTCGGATCGAGGCGGTCTGCGAATCGCCACGGAGTATCCGGTCGTGGGCGACAAGGTCGCCGCGGCGGGGTTTGCGAGAGACGAACGTTTGTCGATCGATCTTGGCACCGTGGTGTATCGGGGCCCTGGCTCCGCGTACGGGATCTCACAACCCGACATCTTTGTGATCAGCTCGCGGGTGGATGCCGGGTGGTCCGGCGGCCCGGTCGTTGATGCTGCAGGCGATGTGGTCGCGGTCATCGTGGGTCAGGAAATCAACAGCGGTGTCGCCATCGCGGTGCCGATTCAGTACCTGCCGGAGCTGTAGACGTAGGCTGCGGCCATGAGCCGAACCGCGCTGATCATCGCCGCTGGCGACCCTCCAGGCGAAGAGCTGATCGCGGATCTCCGCGAGGTGTTCGTCATAGCGGCGGACGGCGGGGTTGCTTCTGCTCGTGCCCTTGGCCTCGTGCCCGCTGTGGTTATTGGTGATCTCGATTCCGCCCTGCCTGAGGATCTCGTCTGGGCGGAAGGGGCGGGTGCCGAACTACGACGGTTTCCGACCGACAAGGATCTCACCGACCTCGAGTTGGCGCTGGAAGTGGCGATCGCCGTTGGCTGCGATCGTCTGGTGGCGACGGGCGTTCGGGGCGGTCGTGCGGATCACACGTTGTCCAACGTTGCTGCGTTGGCTGGTGCGGCCCGGTTGGTGGAGTCCGTACAGACGCGAAGTGCGAGGGAGCGGACCACGTACGTCACGAGTGCCTGTTCGATCGAAGGCCCCATCGGGTCCATCGTCTCGCTGCTGCCACACGGGGGAAACGTTCAGGGTGTGACCACCGACGGCCTTCGGTGGCCTCTGCGCAGGGAGACGTTGTCGCCGTTCGCCAGCCGTGGTGTCAGCAACGAGCTGACGCAATCCCATGCGTCCGTCTCGGTCGAGTCTGGGGTGCTGCTTGTGATTCAACCGCGATGAGCGCGGTCTAGCGATCCGCCCAGGCGTTCCAGCGACCGTTTCGCTGCTCGACCGTCAGCGACAGGCCGAACAACGAGCTGAGTCGCTGGGCGGTCAGCGCATCACCAAGCGAGCCGCTGAACTGGCTCTCGCCGTCGCCCATCAGCAGGCAGTGGGTGAACGATCGGGGGATCTCGTCGACGTGATGGGTGACCAACACCATCGGCGCCGCATTCGGTTCGGCCGAGAGACGGTCGAGCGCTGCAACGAACTCCTCGCGGCCACCGAGATCGAGCGCGGCGGTGGGTTCGTCCAGGATCAACAGGTCCGGTTCGGTCATGAGCGCCCGGGCGATCAACACCCGCTGCTTCTCACCGGAGGACAATGTGCCAAATCGGTGATCAGCGAGCCGATCGACATCGACGCGTTGCAGCGCTCGGAACGCAGAGTTGCGGTCTTCGTCGTTGTATTCGTGCCACCACGGTTCGAGGGCACCGTGTCGTGCCGTCATCACGACGTCCTGGGCTGGCAGCTCGGGGCGCAGCTGCTCGGCCAGTGCCGCCGCGGCGTACCCAACGCGAGGCAGGAGTGGGCGAATGTCGGCTCGACCCAGTTCCACTCCGAGCACGCGAACGGTGCCGACAGTGGGGTGCAGGCGCAACGCGGCGATCCGAGCCAGCGTGGTCTTTCCTGAACCGTTGGGTCCGAGCACGGCCCAGTGTTGGCCCCTGGTGATCGCCCAGTCGACGTGACGGAGAATGGTGGTGCCGTCCATTCGGCGGCCGACGCCGGACATCTCAAGGACGGGTAAGTCGATATCTTCGACGGGCACGCAACGAGGCTAGCCTCAGTCGGTATCGGCACCGTATTAGGCCTCGTTGCAGTGGCTCTGCTGGTTTTTGCGAACGCATTCTTCGTCGCGAGCGAGTTCGGTCTGATCGCCGTCGATCGTGGACGCATCGATGAGGAAGCGGATGACGGGTCTCGCTCGGCCAGTCGGGTGCAGCGCCTGTTGGCCAACCTCGGCTACTACCTTTCCGGGGCGCAGCTCGGGATCACCGCGTCATCACTCCTGCTCGGTTTCATAGCGAAGCCAACGCTGGCCGCGACGCTTGAACCGCTGTTGGACGGGTTCATCGGCGAGAGTGCCGTTGGTGGTGGGGCCGTGGTTTTGGCGATCGCGTTGGCGACGACCTTCCAGATGGTCGTTGGCGAAC
The DNA here is from genome assembly GCA_004282895.1 of Acidimicrobiales bacterium. Classification (GTDB taxonomy): domain Bacteria; phylum Actinomycetota; class Acidimicrobiia; order Acidimicrobiales; family SHLQ01; genus SHLQ01. Next base: position 356 of record SHLQ01000280.1, on the reverse strand, counting down.
TTGTTCCGAAGAGCATCGCCATCGAAAAACCGTACGAGACATCGATGCGCCTTGGGTTCGCAACCCAGCTGTGGGGGACAATCGCAAAACCGATCATTGCGTCCTTCGATGCGTCGGCCAACTGGACGGTGCGCCGGTTCGGTCTGGAGCCGGTGGAGGAGCTCGAGCATCTGCGGTCACTGGATGAGATCGAGCGTCTGATCGTGAGCTCGGGCCACGAGGGCACCCTCGACGATGAAGACGTGACGCTCCTGAAGAGATCGATACGGCTCGGCGAGAAGACCGCGGCTGATGCGCTGATCCCAAGGGTGGAGATCGTCTCGCTTGCCGCCGACGCCACGGGAACAGAGCTTGTT
>SHLQ01000106.1 GCA_004282895.1 Acidimicrobiales bacterium | reverse complement strand
AGGCAGAGATACCTCGTTGGGGTCGGGCCTCATTAGGTACAAGGTTGGGGCGAGATCGTTGCACTGAAGACCTATCGCGCCCGGTTTCGGGAGTGACGGCCAGGCGATCTGCGGCACACGGCAGGCACCGCTGAGAGCTGCTGCCTTCCGGCCCTGACTCGGTTCACGGGCTCCCGTTGCACAGGACCCGACCGTCACACCCCAAACCGGGCGCAGTCGAAAGTGTACCGGCAACCTTGTACCTAATGAGGCCCGACCCCAATGCGATTGTTCGCGACTTTTTGTCAAGTCGTTGCGTCAAAACCCATTGGAACGCCGGTCATCAAGTAGGTTGCAGGCGGTACGAGCGACATAAAGCTCACATAAAACGGAATCTGGGAGGAAACCGTGATTCAAGAATTCAAAGACTTTGTCAACAAGGGTGGCGTATTCGAAGCTGCCGTTGGCCTGATCCTCGCACTGGCGTTTGCGCCGGTCGTTCAGGGCCTCGTTGATCACATCATCATGCCAGTCGTGGCCCGCATCTTCGGCAAGCCAAGCTTCGACGATCTCAAGATCGGCCTCGGCGGCGACCCGGATCCCGAGACCGGTGAAGAGGTTGCCATCGAGTACGGCTCGTGGATCACGATCGTCGTCGGCTTCCTGCTGATCGCTCTCGTCATCTTCTTCCTGGTCAAGGCCTACAACAGCCAGCAGGCTGCTGAGGAAGAAGAGGCAGACCCAGGACCGAGCGAGATCGATCTCCTCACCGAGATCCGCGACGGCCTCAACAAGTAATCTCACGCCGAGTTCGCTCGGTATGACCTGACAACAAGCAGCGGCGTCGGCTTCGGTCGGCGCCGCTCTTGTCGTTTTCGGCCGCTCGTTCAGACAGCTCAATTGGCGATCGTGCCAATACGCTCGGACAAATGCATCCCATGCAAGTGCTGCACTCCATGAGCAGCGGCTCCGACACCCCTCAAGGCATCGACCGCACAACGGTTCGCCGCGTCTGGGACTTTTCCACCCCGTACCGCCCGATGGTCATCGGATTTGTGATCCTGATCGTCCTGGGCACCGTCATTGGACTCATTCCCACGCTCGCCTTTCGAGACATCATCGATGTCGCCATCGTCGAGGGCGATCGCAGTCGACTGAACTGGGTCGGCGCCCTGGTGGTTGTTGCCGCCTTTGCCGCAGCTGCGATCTCCCTGATCGAGCGCTGGTTGTCCAGCCGCATCGGCGAAGGCATCATCTACGACCTCCGGGATCAGCTGTTCCGCCACGTACAAGCGATGCCGCTCGGGTTCTTCACCCAAACCCAGACCGGTGCGCTCATCTCCCGCCTCAACAACGACGTCATCGGTGCCCAGCGGGCCTTTACGACGTTTCTGTCGACCGTCGTCGGCAATGTGATCAACCTCGGCATCACCCTCGTCACGATGTTCTACATCGAGTGGCGGCTCACCTTTCTGTCGCTGATCATCCTCCCGTTCTTCATCATTCCGTCTCGACGGGTCGGCTCTCGCATGGCCGACATCACGCGCGAGTCGATGGAGCTCAACGCTTCGATGAACACGACAATGACCGAACGGTTCAACGTGTCCGGCGCAATGCTCGTGAAACTTTTCGGCCGCCCACGGATCGAGGCGGACGACTTCGCTGACCGCGCGGCCCGAGTTCGCGACATCGGTATCCGTTCCGCGCTCTACGCCCGCACCTTCATGACGGCCATGACGCTCGTCGGTGCACTGGGTACCGCTGCCATCTACTGGCTGGGTGGCCGATTCGTGATCAACGGTGACATCACCATTGGTGATCTGGCCGCACTCTCGCTGCTTGTTGTCCGTGTTTATCTGCCGTTGACGGCCCTCACCAATGCCCGCGTGGACGTCACCAGCGCCCTGGTGTCCTTCGAGCGGGTCTTCGAGATCCTCGACATGGAGAACCCCATCCTCGACGCGCCTGATGCCGCCGAGCTGACCAACGTTCGCGGCGCCGTCACCTTCCAGAACGTCTCCTTCACCTACCCGAGGGCTGACGCCACCTCGATCGCGTCACTCGAGGACAACGGAGGTCGACGTCCCCCTCGCCATGGCCCCGGCTCCCGGATCGGTGCTGGCACGATGGCGCTCCAGCACACCCCGCCCTCGGGTCGCGCGGGCGAAGAACGTGAAGTCCTCCACAACCTCGATCTGCACATCGAGGCCGGGCAACTCGTCGCTGTTGTGGGTCCATCCGGCGCCGGCAAGTCCACGCTCACCAATCTTGTCCCCCGCCTCTACGACGTGACCGGCGGTGCACTGCTCATCGACGGACAAGACATCCGTTCCGTCACCCAGGACAGCCTGCGGCATGCGATCGGTGTGGTGAATCAGGATCCGCACATGTTCCACAGCTCCGTTGGCGACAACCTGCGGTACGCCAACCCCGATGCGACCGATCAGCAGCTTCGCGACGCTGCCACTGCGGCTCGCGTCGCCAATGTGATCGACGCACTCCCTGACGGCTACGACACCGTGGTTGGCGAGCGCGGCTACCGCCTCTCGGGCGGCGAGAAGCAGCGCCTGGCCATCGCCCGCATGTTGTTGAAGGACCCCCGCATCGTCATCCTCGACGAAGCGACGAGCCACCTCGACACCGAGAACGAGGCGCTGATCCAGGAGGCGCTCGAGGTTGCGCTCGAAGGACGCACCTCCATCGTCATCGCGCACCGGCTCAGCACGATCACGTCGGCCGATCAGATTGTGGTGCTCGACGACGGCCACATCGTCGAGCAGGGTCGCCACGAGGAACTTCGTGCCCACAACGGCCTGTACGAGTCGCTGTATCAGAACCTGCTGCGGGTGGACGTCACAGCCGCCAGCTAGTTTCGTCCCGTGGATCAAGCGCTCTTCACCACTGAACCTCCCCCGCCACCGCGGGGCGAGCCCAGCTTCTCGGTTGCACAACTCGGCGAGCTGCTCGCCGGAGCGCTCCAGCAGGTGTTTCCCGAAGACCTTTGGGTCGAAGGCGAGATCAGCAACCTCAATCGATCCCGCGCCGGCCATGTGTACTTCGATCTGGTCGAACCAGCGGCGCCCGGCACCCACTCCGATGCCCGGCTCAGCGTCGTGTTGTTCAGCCAGACCAAACAGGTGGTCAATGCCCAGCTGAAGCGTCAGAATGTTGGTCGTCTGCTCGATGGTATGGCGGTTCGTATTCGGGCAGCCGTCGACTTCTATCCACCCCAGGGTCGGCTGCAATTGCGGATGACCGGCATCGACCCGCGGTTCATCCTCGCGGCCATGTCGGCCGAACGGGACGCACTCATAGCTCGACTGCACGCCGAAGGGATCACACAAGCCAACAAGCAGCTGACCGTGCCGATCGTGCCGTTGCGCGTCGGGCTCGTGACCAGCGCCGTCAGTGCTGCCGCTGGCGACTTCCTCACCGAACTCAACGCCACGGGTTTCGGGTTTCAGGTCACCGCGGTCGACGCGAGGGTGCAGGGCGAGCTCGCCGCTTCCGCACTGCAAGCGGGGTTGCTCGCCATGTACCGCGAACCGGTCGACGTAATTGCACTGACGAGAGGCGGCGGGTCCCGCGGCGACCTTGCCGTGTTCGACAACGAACAGTTGGCTCGAACGATCGCCGATTCGCCCGTGCCGGTCTTCACCGGGATCGGGCACGAGATCGATCGTTCCGTGGCCGACGAAGTCGCGCACACCACCTTCAAGACGCCCACCGCGATCGCGGCCGGACTGGGTGGCATCGTGTCGCGCTACGTCGAACACACCGAACTCACGTGGGCCGGGGTCGCCGCCCGTGCAACTGCGCACACCGAACGGGCTCGCGTGCACCTCGCGTCCTGTGCGCGCCGCGGATCACTCGCCGGTCGCGACTCCATCAACCGGGCCGAACACCGACTCGACCTCAGCGCGCAGCAACTCCCCGCGCTTGCCGATCGCATCGCCCGAACCGCCACCATCACCCTCGAACACGTCGAGGCCCGGGTGCACGCCGCGGATCCATCCGTGCTGCTGGCACGTGGGTGGTCGATCACTCGTGGCGCAGACGGCTCCGTCATCAAGTCGGTGGAGCAGGTCAACCTGGGCGACACACTGGTAACCGCAGTCGCCGATGGCACCGTCATCAGCAACGCCTCGTTCACCGATCGATCGTCGAAGGACAACGATGACTGACGCCGCGTCCACCGAAGAACTCAACTACGCCGATGCCATCGCCGAGCTGGACGAGATTCTGCACGAGCTCGAGGACGACGCACTCGACGTCGACATTCTCAGCGATCGGGTGGAACGGGCGGCTCTGCTCATCACCTTCTGTCGCACCCGCATCACTGCGGCCAAGATGCAGGTCGAGCAGATCGTGGCCAACCTTGACGACCTCGCAGAAGACACACCATCCGACGAGTCGGACGACGAGTGACTACACCTGCCGCACTCACCGCACCCGTCGAGCTCACTGAACAGCGGCTGACGACCGCGATCAACGAGCTCCGTTCCGAGTGGCAACAGCTCGATCCGTTGCTGGCCGAAATCGCGGATCGCCTCGCCTCGCTTGTGCTGGCGGGGGGCAAACGGATCCGGCCAGCCATGGCTTACTGGGGTCACGTTGGTGCGGGCGGAGAGCCAACCGACCCTGCACTCGCCAACCTCTGCGCCGCCGTCGAGCTGCTGCAAGGCTTCGCACTCTTTCACGACGACGTCATGGATGGTTCGGAGACCCGCCGGGGCAAGCCCACCGTGCACATCATCGAAGCCCAACGCCACGAGGACGGTAACTGGCGAGGCGAAGCCCGCCGCTTCGGTGAAGCGGTCGCCATCCTTGCTGGCGACATCTCTCTGGTTGTCTCCGATGTGTTGCTCGCAGATGCGCCACCTGCAGTCCGCTCGTTGTGGAACGACCTCCGGGTGGAAGTCAACCTCGGCCAATTCCTCGATGTCGTGAGCACGGCGAGAGCCAACATCTCGCCGTCGACCGCGGACCTCATCGTGGAGTACAAGACTGCTCGCTACACCATTGTCCGGCCGCTGCAAATGGGGGCCGCTCTCGCCGGCCGCGAGGATCTGCTCCCCCATCTCGCTGCGGTGGGAACGCCGCTCGGTGTGGCGTTTCAACTCCGCGACGACCTCTTGGGTGCGTTTGGTGACGCCGAGATCACGGGCAAGCCGGTTGGCGACGATCTGATCGAGGGCAAGCCGACCCCTCTGCTGGCCGACGCCCGAGCCCGCGCCACCCCAGATCAGCTCACGATTCTCGATCACGTCGGCTCCGCCGATGCGCAGGATCACATTCCAGCCATCCAGGCTGCGCTCACGGAGACCGGCGCGGTCACCGCCACCGAGGCCCGCATCGACACGCTCACCGATGAAGCGCTGGCCGAACTCGCATCCGACCAGCTGGCACCGGCCGCAGTCGAGGCACTGTCCTCCATCGCCACCTTCCTCGCCGGCCGCACCCACTGACGTTGGCGAACGCCGCCGCAGGCGGTTGGCTTACGGAGTGAGTATCCCCGAGGAGATCGAAACCGAAGCAGAACGTCGTCGTACGTTTGCGATCATCTCGCACCCTGACGCGGGCAAGACCACGCTCACGGAAAAGTTCCTGCTCTACGGCGGTGCTCTCGGTTCCGAGGCCGGGTCGGTGAAAGCCCGTTCGGGACGACGCTCCGCCACCTCAGATTGGATGGAGCTCGAGCAACAACGTGGTATCTCCATCACCTCCACCGTGTTGCAGTTTCCCTATCGGGACCATGTGGTCAATCTCCTCGACACACCAGGCCACCGCGACTTCAGTGAGGACACCTATCGCGTGCTGGCTGCTGCCGACGCTGCGGTCATGGTGCTCGACGCCGCCAAAGGAATCGAGCCCCAAACGCTCAAGCTGTTCGAGGTGTGCCGCGACCGCGAGATTCCGATCCTCTCGTTCATCAACAAGTGGGACCGGCCGTCGCTGCAGCCACTCGAGATCCTCGATGACATCGAGAAGCAACTGTCGCTCACACCAACTCCCCTCTCGTGGCCAGTGGGATCAGCGGAAGGGTTCCGTGGCGTGCTCGACCAGCGCACCGGCGACTTCGTCCGTTTCACCAGAACCGCCCGCGGCGCCACGATGGCCCCGGAGGAGATCGTCCCGCCCGACGCGGCCCGTCTCGAAGAAGGCCACATCTACGAAGAGGCCGTCGAAGAGTTGGGACTGCTCGAAGCCGTCGGCGCGGAGTACGACGAAGACACCTTTCTCGCTGGCATCACCACCCCGGTCTTCTTCGGCTCCGCGCTGACGAACTTCGGGGTCCGACTGCTCTTGGACGCCGTCGTCGATCTCACCCCGTCGCCACAACCAAAAGTGGCCAAAGACGGGGACCCCCGCGAGCTCGGAGAGCCGTTCTCCGGATTCGTGTTCAAGGTGCAAGCCAACATGGACAAGGCCCACCGCGATCGCACCGCGTTCTTTCGAGTGTGCTCCGGCAAATTCGAGCGGGGCATGGTGGTCACCCATGACGCCACCGGCAAACCCCTCGCCACGAAGTACGTACACACCGCGTTCGGCACCGACCGCGAGACACTCAACGAGGCCTACCCCGGGGACATCGTCGGCCTCGTCAACGCCAACGATGTACGGATCGGCGACACACTCTGGATCGACGAACCGGTCTCCTTTCCGGAGATTCCCTCATTCGCGCCGCAGCACTTCGCCATCGCCCGGACCAAGGACACCAGCCGGTTCAAACAATTCCGCAATGGCATCTCGCAGTTGGACGAGGAAGGTGTCGTCCAAGTACTTCGAGACCGCGATATCGGCGATCAGGCGCCCGTTCTGGCAGCCGTCGGCCCCATGCAGTTTGAGGTGGCAACCCACCGGCTTGAAAACGAGTTCGGTGCACCGGTCGAACTGAGCATGACCAAGTATTCGGTCGCGCGCCGGACCGACTCGGAAAGTGCAGGCGAGCTACGGGCGATGCAGGGCGTGGACGTTCTCGAGAAGGCTGACGGCACGTTGCTCGCCCTGTTCGAAAGCCCCTACTGGTTGGATCGACTGGTTTCGGAAAGACCCGAACTAGTGCTCGACAAGTTGATCGCCGGCGCATCCTGAAGATCAATGATCGGCTCGGTGCCCGCAACCATCCGAGACAGCGCCGCCGCAGCTCGGTCCAAACCGTCTGTATCGCCTGAAGCGATGTAGTGCATCGCCAACCCCTGCGCCGCGGCCCACACGAGACTCGCCTGCACATCTGCTTCTTCCGTCGCGAGACCGTCGCCCTGCATGGACTCGAACAGCACCTGACGTGGAGCGGAGACCACCATCTTCTCCTGTGACAGACCCTCCAATGAGGCGACGGTTGCTCGTTCGATCATCGTTCGATGAAAGGCCAGACGATCGGGATCCTTGACGTCAGCCCAGTAGGCCTCCAACACTTCCTCGGTGCTGAGCCCCGGCCTGGCATAAGGAGCGTTTGATTCATCCTCTGCCAGCGCATCAACGATGCTGCGCAGGATCTCGCTCTTGTTCCCGAACTGGTACGTCAGCGTGTACGTGCTGGTGCCGAGAGCCCCAGCGAGTGGTCGCAGGGACAGGTTTGCCAACCCATTCGCCTGTACATACGTGACAATCTCCGCCAATAACTCGACGCGCCGATTTGGATTGGGTCGCCTTCCCATCACACCGTTCCTGACCTTCGTCCCGCCGCCAATGGAAAAACCCTAGTCCATATTGACTACCGCACGTCGACTCCAGAAGGTGCGGTTGGGGTCGGCGCATGCAGCGACATATCATGAGCGCCGAACAAGGGAGATCGCATGACTGGATTGCTTGATGGACGGGTGGCGGTAATTACCGGCGCAGGACGAGGAATTGGCCGTGAACACGCACTTCTCATGGCATCTCGGGGTGCCAAGGTGGTCGTCAATGACCTCGGTGGTGACGTCGATGGTTCGGGCGGCGACGCCTCCCCTGCTCAACAAGTCGTGAACGAGATCCGCGACAGCGGTGGCGAAGCCGTCGTGAATGGCGCAAACGTCGCTGATTTCGCCGACGCACGAGCCATGATCGATCAGGCCATCACGGAGTTTGGTGGCCTGGACATCCTGATCAACAACGCAGGTATCCTGCGCGACCGCATGGTCTTCAAGATGGAAGAATCCGACTGGGACGCGGTCATCAACGTGCACCTGAAAGGTACATTCGCTCCGACCCACCACGCCGCCGTCTACTGGCGCGAGCAGTCCAAAGCCGGCAACCAGCCCGATGCCCGCGTCATCAACACGTCCTCGCCGTCTGGTATCTACGGCAATGTCGGCCAGTCGAACTACGGCGCTGCCAAAGCCGGCATCGCGTCGTTCACGATGATCACCGCCATGGAGCTGGCCAACTACGGCGTCACCTGCAATGCCATCGCCCCCGCAGCATTCACCCGGATGACCGAAAACCTCCCGGGATTCAGCGACCTGACCGACGAGCAGAAGGGCGGCATGGACCCTCGCTGGATCGCGAATCTTGTCACCTGGTTGGCATCACCCGAGTCGGCCAGCATCACGGGTCGCATCTTCGACGTCGTTGGCGATCGCGTCGGTGTGGCCGAGGGCTGGGTTCTCGGACCACAGGCCAGCCAATCCGATGACCCCGAAGGTCTGGGTGACATCGTGCGTGGCATCTGCAACGAAGCTCGACTCAACTCGAACATGTTCGGCCAGCCCCAGGACGGGCCTGGCCGGCCCACACACTCCTGAGAGTTGAACGATCACCTTCGTTCTCCCGACGCTCACCTCGACCCTGTTGTCGCCGAGGCGTATGACTCCTCTCATTCGGGTCACTTTGCTCCAACCGAGATCGACGCCGCGATCGCGGTTCTGGCCGAACTCGCCGGATCCGGTCCGGCGGTCGAGTTCGCCGTAGGCACCGGCCGTCTCGCGATCCCGCTCGCACAATCTGGCGTCGAGGTGCATGGGATCGACTTCTCCGAGCCCATGCTCGACGAGATGCGAAAGAAGCCGGGAGCCGAGCAGATCACCCTCACGAATGGGGACATGGCTGCGACCTCGGCGGGTGTGGAAGCCTCCCTCGTCTATCTCGTGTTCAACACGATCATGAACCTACGTAGCCAGGAACTTCAGGTTGCGTGCTTCCGCAATGCTGCCGCCCACCTCGCGCCAGGTGGACACTTTCTCATCGAAACGATGGTCCCTGAGCTCCGGCTGCTCCCACCGGGCGAGACCATCCGGCCTTTCGATGTCTCAACCGAGCATGTCGGGTTCGATGAATACATCGATCTCGTAAACCAGATCCTGATTTCGCATCACTGCTTCATCGATGGTGACCGAGTCCGAAGGAGCTCGCCTGCCTTCCGATACGTGTGGCCCGCAGAGCTTGATCTGATGGCACAGATGGCCGGCATGGAACTCGTCAGCCGGTGGTCCGATTGGCAGCGCACCCCGTTCACGGGTGAATCCGCTGCGCACGTCTCGATCTGGCGGAAGCACTGATTCGTCGCCGTATGCGCTAGCCCCAGCTGGCGGTTCCGGCTGGTGCCAGGACAACCCAGGTTTGTCCCGCTTTGAGGCGGGCCAGCTTGCCGTCGGCATCTTCGATTCGGTAGCTCGTCGTGGCGTTCGCCCTGGCCCAGGCGCCGCGGGTGATGGTGCCGTCCCGCATCAACCAGGCCTCGCCGGTGCCCGTACTGATCGCATCAACCGACGATGCATCGATGGCGCTCGGCACATACTGAACGAACATGACGATCACATTCTCGGGGGCCAACCGCTCGCCGGCGCGGGTGTTGTGTGCATACCCATCCTGCGAGCGACGCCAGGTGCCCGAGCCCGCGTCCCAATCGAACCGATAGGGCGAACGGGCTTGCAGCGACACGAAGCTGGCCGGTTGGGCCGTTGTGGAACTTGCCGCTCCGTAGGAGAAGATCGGCGATGGTGTGCCGCCCTTGCCACAGGCGCCAAGACTTGTTGGGTCGACGAACAGGTTGTCCGGGGCGCTGTACCGGTTGTCGCGGGCGAAGGGTGATCGGTCGGTGTTGATGACCGGGACAAACCATCCCTTGGACGCCGCATCGGCAATCTGGCCGGCGACACCGCTGTTGGAGCCGCTGTAACCAAGCACTGGTGTCCCGAGATTCCGCAGGAGGTTGATGTCCGTTGTCCTGCCGGAACGTACCGGTCCGACGACGGACGGCAGGTCGGAGTGGAAGACGGCGGCAAACCGTGTGGCCTTCGCTTCGATGCGCTCCTCGAAGACAACGTCGGCGCGATCGAGACCGGTGAGGGCGGCCCGACTCTTGGAGTTGTTGTTCGAGACCTTCACCACGACGGCAGGCAGGCCGGACGGGATCGATGCGGATGTTCCATTCAGCGGCCCTGTTTGGCTAACCGGCGCGCCGAGGCCAGCTGCACAGGCTGGCTTCGGGATACGAACCGGATCGCGTGACGGCGCAGCCGGTGCCTTGGCGGTCGTCGTGGTTGTGTTCGAGGCAACCGCTGCCGCGGCCACGTCGTTCACACTGCCGGGAATCAGCAACTCGCCGAAGTCCACCGGCGGAACGAGCGCCCTGTCGGAGTCACTTTCGACGGCGGCGAGCGCCTCCGGACTGGTGGTCTCGGATGCGGCCGCACTCGCCGGTGAAGTGGTTGTCGTTGGGCTCGGCGCAACGAGGCTCCGCGTGGCGACAGCTGACGGTACCTCGCTCGAGGAATACACGAAAGCCCACAGTCCAAGCAGGCCCACGACGAAGAGAACAACGAGCGAGATTCGCGCCATCATCCCGTCCCATCGGCGGGAACCGCCAGGTTCATAGGAGAAGAGAGATAGCCGACAAGTACTGCCCTTGTCGAAAGGAGACCGGATGGTCGAGCGCATGCCCGGTGATCCGCTCGTCGTTGGCCGTTCGTTCCTGAGACTGCACGGCGGCTCGAACAACACCAGCGAGATCATTGGCGCTGACATGCGCGGAACACGATGCCTGCAGGAGGCGACCACCCGGCTTCACCAACCCGACTCCCAACTCGCTCAGTTTTCGATAGGCCCGGATCGCTCGGTCCTTCTCGCTGGCGCGTCGGGCGAACGATGGCGGATCGATCACCACGATGTCGTAGCGCTCGTTCGCGTCGCGTTGTGCTGCCATCACCTCGAACGCATCGCCGACGGTGCTCGTGAAACCCACATGGCCGACCTGTTCTGTGTTGTGTTCGAGATTTCGCTTCGCGGTGGCGATCGCCGGTGCCGAGATATCAACCGCGTGCACGAAGCGGGCACCACCCGCAGCGGCGTAGACCGAGAACCCACCCGTGCAGGAAAACACATCGAGCACAGAAGCGTCGTCAGCTACGGATCGAATCCACTGTCGGTTGTCGCGCTGGTCGAGGAAATGACCGGTCTTCTGGCCGTGAAGCACATCGGCCTCGAACGTCAGACCATTCTCCAGAAACAACACCGGCCCCGTGACCTCCGGTCCAAGGAGCACCATGCCATCGACAAGACCAAGCGCCACGGTCTGGGGCGCCTCCGCTACGTTTCGGCTCAGGCGCAGGACAATTCGATCGACACCCTGCATCGCGGCGAGCTCGGCGATGACCGGACGAAGATGCGGGTACCACGCGACCGAATACACTTTAATGACGAGGGTGTCCGCGTATCGATCCGCGATGAGGGCACCGACGCCATCGTTCTCCCCGAAGAGCACGCGGTACCCCGTGGTGTTCGTGCCGCGGAGCGGTTGGCGTGTGGCAACGGCCGCATCGACAACACCGGCCCAGTATCGATCATCGATCGTGAGCGGCTTGCCCGCGTGCAGTATGCGAACTCGAATCGGCGAGTCGGGGTCCCACAAGCCGATGGCGGCGAACGCCCGGTTGTCATCGAACACCACCGCCAGAGATCCGGCTGGGGCCGACGTGTCACCGCTGGTGACAGAGTCGGCGTAGACCCAGGGGTGGCCACCTCTGATCTGGCGCAGGGCATCTTTTGTCACCCGCACCGCAACCCGCCGTTCGGGAACTGCGGGAAACGAGTCGAGGTCGAACACGTGTGAACGCTAGCGGAAGGCAGCGGAGCCCCAGATACACTCTTTTCGTCCGGGGCCATAGCTCAGTTGGTAGAGCGCTTGCTTTGCAAGCAAGATGTCGGGA
>SHLQ01000279.1 GCA_004282895.1 Acidimicrobiales bacterium | reverse complement strand
GTTCGTCGTGCCGCGATGTTGCTCGGTGATCTGGGGGAGGCATCGGAGATTGCGGCCTCATCAGGTGAACCCGGACTCTCGGCCGTGTCGCTCGTGGTCGGCCGGGCGGTTCAACCCATGCTCGCGTCAACGGCCCCGTCCATCGAGGACGCACTGAAACAGACCGGCGCCGCGTCGGTCGAGTGGAAGCTGGACGGCATTCGCATCCAGGTCCACAAGAACGGGGCCGAGGTGCAGGTATTCACCCGCAACCTCAACGACATCACCGCCCGAACCGAACGAGTCGTCGAGGTCGTCCAGGGGTTCGCCGCAGATACCACGGTGCTTGACGGCGAGATCATTGGGGGAGAGCCCCACTTCTTCGATGTTCTCCACCGTGATGGCATCGACCTGATGAAGGAGCCGCTCGGCCAAAGGCTCGACCAGCTCCACGACGTGGTTGGCGCCCACCACATTCCATCGATCCGGACCGACGACCCCACAGCGGGAGAGGCTCATCTCGCCGATGCGCTGGCCCATGGACATGAAGGGGCGATGGTCAAGGCGCTGGACACCACCTACGACGCGGGCCGACGCGGCAAAGGGTGGTTGAAGGTGAAGCCGGTGCACACGCTGGACCTCATTGTGCTCGGAGCCGAGTGGGGCCACGGACGACGTTCAGGCTGGTTGAGCAACCTTCACCTTGGCGCCCGCGATCCATCGACGGGCGAATTCGTCATGGTGGGAAAGACATTCAAAGGTCTGACGGACGCACTGCTCGAGTGGCAAACCGCTGCGTTTCTGGAACGCGAGACGCATCGCGAAGGCATCACCGTCTTCGTGCGACCCGAGCTCGTCGTGGAGATCGCGCTTGATAGCAGTCACCAATCCACCCGCTACCCGGGCGGTGTGGCGCTGCGGTTCGCGCGGGTTCGTTCCTACCGCGAAGACAAGAACCCCAACGAGGTCGACACGCTGGACGCTGTTCGAAACCTGATGACGGAGCTCCCCGCCGGTGAGACCTGGTAGTCAGCTCGGCACAACGAGTTCGCCGGCCAGCCGCCCGATCTCGTCCGAGGACTTGGCCGCGGCCCCGCAGCCGCCAACCGCTACGGCAACTCGGTCGGATACGAAGTCAAGGATCGGCAGTCCGGTCTCGGGGTAGGTCACCACACAGGGTTTGTGGGTATGCCACGTGATCGTGCGCTCCGGGAGCATCGATTGCAGCAGCTCAAGCAGAGCTTGCGCCTCTTCCTCTGAGCCGCCACCCCGGAACCACGCGCCGATGTCCTCGTTCGAGCTCGCGGTCAGCTTTGGAATGGAGTCGCCTCCAATCTTCAACAGCGTTCGCCCGTTGGGGAACAACACCGGAGGCACCCAGTAGGCCTCCTCCAACTTCTCGTGTGGTGGGTCGTTGATGATCATCGTGGGTAGGTCTGGTCCGTCGTCCAGCTCGGCCAGCAGGATGGTACGTAGCCTCCGTTCGATGGGAAGCGTGACACCGGCGAGGTCGGCGCCATAGGCCCCGGTCGCGAGCAGGACTCGATCGACCGTCACGGAACCGAACGTGCCCCGCAGTTCGACTCCATCGTCGGTGTCGTGCAGGTCGTCGACGGCCTCACGAATCACCGCTGCGCCCGCCAGCTCGGCGCACCGGGTCTGGGCTTCGACCAGGACTCGCGGGTTGATCACACCGGCGGGTGCGCCCTCCCAGATGGCTTCGTGGCCGAAGTCTGGTGTGACCGTGATGCCGGTGCGTCGAGCGAGGTCCGACAGGCTGATGGCTGCCACCTCCGCCCCCTGATCCTGACCCACGGTCGCCGCAGTGTCGGCTACCTGCGAAATGACGGTCAGGCCTACCGGGTCATGGAAGGACAATCCTGAAGTCGCAGCTATTTCGGGGTATCGAGTGATGGATGCTGCCGCCCAAGACGACCACGGTTCGACAAAAGCACTGATGCGGGTGACCCGACCCTGATCGAAATGGCTCGAATACGGCCCGTCGGTGTCGAAGCTCGCCGGTTCGTCTGGCCCGATGAGCATCGTGGAGACGCCGCGCTCGGCAAGGTGACGTGCTGCCGCCGCGCCGATCATGCCCCTTCCGACCACCGCAACGTGGGATCTGGGCTGGTTGGACGTCACGCGACCAAGTACATCAGCTCAACCGGTACGTGGCGAATACCTGGCTATCCGCTGGTGATCGATCGTGCAGGGAATTGAGCTCGATTTCGTGCGGTTGCCCGCTACGCGGCATTCTTGTATCGAAGAAACAGGGGAGCAGGAGTAAGAGTGAGTATTCAGGACATATTGATTTCTGTTCTGGGCGAGGACGTACCACTTCGGGTGACCGCCTACGACGGGTCTTCGCTTGGCCCAGCGGACGCGGCCACACATATACGGATCCTGTCGCCGGACGCGATGCAACGCATCGTCATGGCCCGCGGGCAGGAAATTGGTTTCGCGCGGGCGATCATCGCCGGCGAGATTGAAATCGAAGGTGATGTCTTCGGCCTGTTCGACATCACCGATCGGGTGGCGGCGCCGAAGCTTGACCGAAACCTCATCGTGGGCGCCGCCTCGTCCCTGGGCGTGAAGAGCTGGCGCGACCTCGGTCGGCTCCGGCCCCTGGCTCCACCACCTGAAGAAATCAAGCTCGAAGGCCGCCTCCACTCCCGCAACCGTGATGCAGCGGCGATTTCGAGCCACTACGACGTCTCAAACGAGTTCTATGAGCTCGTCTTGGGTCGCTCCATGACCTACAGCTGTGCGGTCTTCGACCATGAGGACGATCCACTACACCTGGCGCAGGCCAACAAGTACGACCTCATCTGTCGCAAGATCGCGCTTGAGCCGGGTATGCGCCTGCTCGACATCGGCTGCGGCTGGGGCAGTATGGCGATCCATGCGGCTCGTCACTTCGGCGTGCAGGTGGTCGGGGTCACGATCTCGCGTGAACAGGCAGAGTTGGCCCGCAAACGTGTCGCCGAGGCCGGCCTCACCGATCAGGTCGAGATTCGGATTCAGGACTATCGCGACATCGGGGATGGCCCCTTTGACGCGATCAGTTCGATCGGTATGGCCGAACATGTCGGTGGGGCGAAAGAGCTTCGAACCTACTTCGGTCAGGTCGCCGGACTACTGAAACCGGACGGCCGATTCCTGAATCACGCAATCAGCCAAGCCGCGACATTTGAGGGACAAGGCAAGAACGGCTTCATCCAGCGGTTTGTTTTCCCCGACGGCGAACTGCATGAGATAGGCGAATCCATTACGGCCATGCAAGAGGCAGGGTTTGAGGCGCGTCACATGGAGACGTTCCTGCTGCACTACGCCCGGACGCTTCGTCCCTGG
>SHLQ01000009.1 GCA_004282895.1 Acidimicrobiales bacterium | reverse complement strand
GCAGCCGCAGGTGCGCTGGGCGTTCGGGTTGTTGATCTTGAACCCGGTTTCCTGAATCGTCTCGGTGTAGTCGAGCGTGGCGCCTTCGAGCATCTGTGCGCTCGATGGATCACATACCAGCCGTACGTCGCCGTATTCCTTCGTGAGGTCGTCGTCGCTGATCTCGCTGTCGAAGAACATCTCGTAGGAGAAGCCGGAGCATCCGCCGGGACGCACCGCGACGCGCAACGCCAGGCCGTCTTCACCTTCAGCACTGATGAGCTCGGCGACCTTGGTGGTTGCGGGATCGGAAAGAGTGATCATGCGTCGGAATCCTTCGGTAGAGCGGTACTTCAACTGTTCACTATATCGGACCAGACAACCGCAAAGTCCAGCGATTTATTGCAACCACCTACGCAAAAAGCGCAAAAAGGGGTCTGACCCCTTTTTGGCCGAAGGGGTCAGACCCCTTTGAAACGGCGGCCGTAGACTTGACGCATGGACGCGGTACCTACGACTGAGGATCTGATGGGCGTGCTTTCGGGCGTGATCGACCCCGAACTCGGGTCGAACATCGTCGAACTGGGGATGGCCAAGAGTGCCAAGGTCAACGACGAGGGCACCGCGCTCATCACCATCGCCCTCACGACTTCAGGCTGCCCCCTGCGATCACAGATCCAGAAGGACGTCAAAGCCCGCCTTCTGAGTCTGCCGGGTGTCGAAAAGGTCAAGATCAACTGGGACGAACTCTCGCAGGAGGAAAAAGCCAATGTGATGGCCACCGCGAGATTCAACGTCAGTCAGAACGCCCCCGACACCGCGGTGCCATCCACAACTCGCTGTGTTCTCATTGCGTCAGGCAAGGGCGGGGTCGGCAAGTCATCGATAACGGCCAATCTGGCGGCGGCACTGGCCATCCAAGGCATGCGGGTCGGCGTGCTCGACGCCGACATCTGGGGATATTCCATCCCCCGCCTGCTCGGCGTGGAGGGTCGCCTGTCCGGCTCAACGGAGTCCGGGCAGATCACGCCCCACGTCGTTTCCATGGGCGCCGGTGAGATCGAAGTCGTCTCGATGGGGTTCCTCGTCGACAGCGAGGACACGGCGCTGATGTGGCGCGGCCTCATGCTCAACCGCGCCGTGCAGCACTTCCTACAGGACGTCGAATGGGGCAAGCTCGACTACCTGTTGATCGACATGCCGCCCGGCACTGGCGACGTACAAATGGGCTTGGCGAAGATGTTGCCCCACGCGGACATGCTCGTGGTCACCACCCCATCGAAGCTCGCCCAAACTGTCGCGGTCCGGGTGGCCAACATGGGACGCAACAACTATCTGCGGGTGGCCGGCGTCATCGAGAACATGAGCGCCTTCGTTGACGAGGAGGGCAAACGCCACGACGTCTTCGGTGAAGGTGGTGGCCAGGCGTTGGCCGACGAGATCGACAGCCCACTCATCGGCTCCGTGCCGCTCGATCGGGCAATTGTCGACGGCGGCGACACCGGTGAGCCGGCGGTGTTCCACCCAGGCGCGGGCCCGGACGCGCTGCGAGCCATCGCCAATCTGCTTCTGAACGAGCTCATTCCGCCGGTCGACATGTCGGGGTGCTCGACCCGCATCATCGATCAGGCGCTGGCCAACCTCGAGGCGATGGATGCGGAGGAGGCGGCTGCCGCCGAGTCCGCCTGACGCGACCGCGTCTAGTGCAGCTCGGGCGGATCGTCGTCGGTGATGTCCGTGAGGTCCGCGTCGGCGGTACTGCGCACGTCGTAGATGTCGCGGCCGAACCCGGGAGTACGTCGGCCGAATCCGCCGAACCCTCCGCTGGCACCGAAGACACTTCCGCCGCCAAGTGAGGACGTACGGACCTCGACACGCTTCTTGAAGAAGGAGATCACCGGCGGACGCAGCACGGCCCGAATCGGTGGGATCAACAGCGCGAGGCCGACAGCGTCGGTGATGAACCCAGGAGTGAGCATGAGCGCGGAGGCGAAGAAGATCATTGCGCCATCGGCCAGTTCCTCGGTGGGAATCTTGCCGCCGGTCAACGCGGTTTGTACTCGTCGGATGACCCCGAGGCCTTCGCGCTTGACCAGCCATGCGCCGGCCATGCTGACGCCAATGACCAAGAAGAGGGTCGGCCCCCAGCCGATCGACCCGGCGAACTGGAACACGATCCACAACTCAATAACCGGAACCACGATGAATGCGATGAAGAGATACCGTCCCACGAGTGTCATCGTACGGGTGAAACTGGCAGGCTTGTCATCGTGACGGATTCGACGAATCGCCCCCCATCGGTGGACACCCTTGCGCGATCGCTCGTCGACACGGGTCTTCCGCATCCACTCCTTGTCGATATTGCGCGGGAGGCAATCGCTGCCGGAGATCCGGAATCTGCTGCCGCCAGAGCGGATGCTGCCAAGCGCTCGATGTTGCAGCGGGTCATCAACGCGACCGGCACACTGCTTCACACAAACCTCGGTCGAGCCCCGGTCGGGGTCGAGCAGCCCTTCGGCTACCGCAATCTGGAACTTGACCTGCAGACCGGCCAGCGAGGGTCGCGACAGTCTCAGGCGCCGATGCTGTTGGCGAAGTTGTGCGGGGCGGAGTCGGCGATCGTCGTCAACAATTGCGCCTCGGCGGTGATGTTGATTCTGGCTGCGCTCGCCGGGGACAAAGGTGTTGCGGTGAGTCGAGGCGAGTTGGTCGAGATCGGTGGTGGCTTTCGGGTGCCCGACGTCATGGAGCAGTCCGGCGCACGTCTGATCGAGGTTGGCACCACCAACCGCACCCGCCGATCCGACTATGAACGGCGCATCGCGGATCCGGCGACCGACGTGGCGATGGTGATGCAGATTCACCAGTCCAATTACCGCATCACCGGGTTCACCGAGATGCCAACAACCGCCGAACTTGCGGACCTCGGCGTACCGCTCGTCTCCGACATCGGCTCAGGCCTGCTCGACGCGGCGTGCCCATGGCTCACCGACGGGCCTCCGACGTGGCTGGCCGAGGAACCCGCAGCGAAACAGACGCTCGAGGCAGGCGCATCCCTCGTTGCGTTCTCCGGCGACAAGTTGCTCGGCGGACCCCAGGCCGGCGTCATCGCCGGCGACGCGGAGCTCGTTGGCCGCTGCGCCGCCCATCCTCTCGCTCGCGCCCTGCGTCCCGGCGGGCTTGTGCTCGAAGCGCTCCAAGACCTGGCGCTGGCCTACCTGCGCCGGGATGGGCAATCGATTCCCTTTTGGCGCATTGCCACCCAGCCGACAGAATCGCTTCGCACCCGGGCGAACGCCCTTGGCGTCGGCTCGGTCGTGGACACCAACGCCGTCCCCGGTGGTGGCACGCTGCCCACGGTGGAGATTCCCTCCGTTGGTATTGCGCTGCCAGGAGATCACCGCGCGGCGCTGCGGTCCGCGCCCACGGCGATCATGGCGAGGGTTGAGGATGACACCACAATCTGCGATCTACGCACCGTCGACCCGGCCGACGATGACGCTCTGGGCGAGGCGATCCGCGCGCTCACATGAGTCACGTCGTCTCGACCGCAGGCCATGTCGATCATGGGAAGTCCACGCTTGTTCGCGCGCTCACCGGGGTTGACCCTGATCGCTTTGCCGAGGAGAAAGCGCGCGGCCTGACCATCGATCTGGGATTCGCGTCGACCCAACTGCCGTCCGGCAAGGTCCTGTCGTTGATCGACGTTCCGGGGCATGTGAAGTTCCTGAAGAACATGCTGGCGGGCGTCGGCGCGGTCGACGCGTGCCTGTTCATCGTCGACAGTGGCGAAGGCTGGAAACCCCAGACCGAGGAACATCTGAGAATCCTGGAGCTTCTGGGTGTACGCCATGGTGTGGTGGCGCTGACAAAGATTGGGTTGGCAGACGCCGACCTTGTCGAGCTGGCCCGTATGGACGTCGCCGATCGGGTCGAAGGAACGTTTCTCGAAGACGCACCGGTGATCGGCGTCGACTCCATCGATGGCACCGGTCTCGACGAGCTTCGGGCCGCGTTGGACGACATGTTGGCGACCGCTCCCGATGCGGTCGACCGCGGCACGCCCCGGCTATGGGTCGACCGGGCGTTCTCGGCCAAAGGATCCGGGACCGTTGTCACCGGCACGCTGACCGGCGGGCGAATTCGCGTGGAGGACGAGCTTGAGCTCATCCCTCAGCACAAGACCGTGCGGGTGCGAGCGCTACAGAGCCTGCACGCACAACGCACAAAGGTCGGGCCGGGCAACAGAACGGCCATCAACCTGAACGGTGTCAGCCACGACGAGGTCTCCCGAGGCGATGTTCTGATCCGGTCGGGCGAATGGCACCTCACCCGCGTGTTCGATGCGTCGCTGTCCGTTCTTGAGAGCCTCGATCATGAGGTGTCGAGACGAGGTGCCCACGTGTTGTATCTGGGTGCTGGCGAGCACGCCGTTCGGATTCGGATTCTGGGGCCTCATGCGATCGCGCCGGGCACCACGGGGAAGATTCGGGTGCACCTGCCAACCGCGATGCCGCTCCTTCCCGGCGACCGATTTGTTCTGCGCGAATCCGGCCGAGCGGAGACGATCGGGGGCGGCGAGGTTCTGGACGTTGATCCACAACTCCGAGCCAGCGAGGCCGACCCCGATCGTTCCGTCGATCGAGTCGTCGCGGAACGGGGCTGGGTTCTCGTCGATGATCTGGTGTTGTTGACCGGCGAACAGCGGGAGCCGGACGTCGGTGATTGGGTCGTGGCGCCTGAAGCACTGCAGGAGGCGATTCAGACCCTGCGGCATCGGGTGGAGGACGCCGGTGCGCTGGGACTCGACACCGCGATGCTCGCCGATCAGGAGCGAGCGACCCTCGACCTGTTGCATGAGGTTGCCGTGGAGGGGGGACGAGCTCGCATTGCTGATGCGGAGGATGCTCTGGCCGAACACCCATTCGTTGCCGCCGTGCGCGAGGCCAAGTTTGCGCCACCTGACCCGGGCGACGTCGACCGCGCCGAACTACGTGAGCTCGTCCGACGCGGAGAACTCATCGTCGAGGACGGCATCTACTTCGCTCCCGAGGTGCTCGACGATGCCGCACAGCTGCTGGCCACGATGTTGCGTGAGCAGCCGGAGGGAGTCACCGTTTCCGAGGTGCGGGAGCGGATGGGCAACACGCGCAAACACGCCATGCCCCTGCTCGCCCGACTGGACGCAACGGGAATGACCCGACGCCGAGACAACCTGCGTATCGCGGGTGCTCGATTGCCAGCGAACTAGCTGGCGAGCATCACTCGGCGTTCGGTCTCGGACAATCCGCCCCAGACACCATGTGGTTCTCGGATGGCCAGCGCATAGCTGCGACACTCGGACAACACGGGGCAGTCGAAGCAGATTTGCTTCGCCCTCGCCTCACGCGCCAGCTTCTCTCGTTTGCGCTCGGTTTGTGGCGGGGGAAAGAAGACCGCGCCGAGTGGACCCCTGCACGCACTTCTGTCCTGCCAGTTCTCAATGTTTTCCTGTGCCGCCACTGATAATCCTCCCTTGCGGGCGAACCTAGGCGCGCTGGAGAAATATTGACAAGTAGCAATCTTGATTGTGCGCGCAGATGACCGCGCTGCGTATCAAGACGTGGACTTTCGGCGCTCTCGGTAGTCGATCGCCGCCCCTTCTTCAGGCTCAACCTCGAGAAGCAGGCCATCCACTTCGACCACTCGGGCACGTTCGCCCGCCTCGATCGGCGTCGCTCGGTTCGTTCGAGCGCGCCATGGCGCGCCGTCGATAGAGATGACACCTTCCGGGTCGATCGCCTCGACCACGTCGCCTGCGGACCCGATCATCCACTCCCGCCCAATCGTCGGTGTGGAGAAACGAGTGCGGACCATCGCGGGCATGCCGCCGAGCATTGCCAGCAGAACACCGACGATCCCGACCGAGAGCGGGAGCCATCCGATGGAGTGCTCGCGAAAAAGAATGAGCGACCCAACGATGAGAAAGAGCGACCCGATCGCCGACCAGAACTGTTGGATGCCGGACTGCACGTCGACGGCAAACGCGATGAACGCGGCAACAAGCAGAGCCACGGCGATGGGCCGAGCGTCCAGTACTGCCAGTCCGTAGGACCCGGCGAGGAATGTTCCCGCCCCAACCATTCCGGCCACACCAACTCCCGCCGTGTACAGCTCGAACACAAGCAGGCCGAGACCGATCACGAACAGCAGGTAGGCCACCGCTGGCGAGGCAAAGGTGTGGAACTGTTGATCGATCAGCGGAAGGGTGATGAAACGGGTCCGCGTGATCGGCAACCGGGTCGGCTCGTCCCCCACCGTTGCGCCGTTCGGCAATATGTCGCCCGGCTGGTAAATCTCGAACTCGAACTCCGGAAGCTCGAGCAGGTGATTCAGGAGTGCGGGCGCATCCTGCACCTCGATCGAGAAATCCGCAGGTACATTTCCGGCAATGAGCTCGTCGTATCCAATGCGGGCGCCGCTTCCGAGCTCGAGCTCGGAGCCAGGTGAGATACCAATCCGTTCACTGGCGAGCGCAAGCCTCGATGCACGGTTGTTCGCCCGACCATTGCCGGCTGGACCCAGCCACACCGAAACTGGGATCGGCGACGATTCGATGCGTTCGACGAGCTCGTCAAGCCGGGCATCGTCTATGGCCGCTCCGTCGCTTTCCATCTGCAGGACGATCGCAAGTGCGCCGCTGGCTTCGGCCTCATCCATGCTGCGTTCGATGAAGTCGGCCAGCACGGGATCGATCAACCCGTTCGCCTCGATCACGTCCACGGTGCCCGTTGGGTCCTGCGCACCGGCCGAATTCGCCGCCACAATGAAGCCGATGAGAACGGCCACGATCACCAACAGGACGCGACGGAGTGCCAGTGCATGACGTGATTGGCGAAGAGATCGAGTACCCATTTCCGCTCCTCATCATTGCGGGGAAGGGTGGCGTAGGTAAGACGGTAGTGACCGCAGCGCTCGGAACCGTATCCGCACAACGCGGTCATTCGACACTTGTGGTGGAGCTGGGTGGCCAACGACATCTACCACCTCTGCTCGTGGATGATCCGTCGACTGACCGTCGGCCGGACAATGAGGGGATCGTGAAGCTCTCCGACAAGCTCTCGTGGATATCGTTCTCGCCGGAACGGCTTCTTGCGGGTTGGCTGAGCGGGCGCAGTATGGGTCTGATCGCCGATCGGCTCGAGTCGTCGGGAGCGTTGGCCGTGATTGCGTCATCCGTGCCAGGCATTCAGGACGCCCTGATGCTTGGCCGGTTGCGAGCCATCATCGACACCGGGCGATTCGATCGGGTGATCGTCGACGGACCAGCGTCCGGGCGAGCCCGGGAACTGTTGCGGGCACCAGGCTTGCTGGCCGAGGTTGCCTCCGAGGGCCCGATCGCGTCACAGGTCGCCCAGGCGATCGACCTCATCACCAATCCGGACCGAACCGCCGTGCTTCTCGTCACCTTGCCGGAGGAGACCCCGGTCAACGAGACGATCGAGACCGCCTTCGACATCGAGGATGACCCCGGTGTCGCCTTGGCGGGGGTGGTCGTCAATCGCGTGTTCCCCGCCGAACCACCCCCGAAAGCCGCCGCCAACCATCCGCAAGGGGAGGTGCTGACCACCCGGCACGCCGCGCTAATGGCAGCGCATCAGCGATTCGACGAGGAGCTTCCGATTCCCCGCATCGCCGTGCCCGAACGAGCGGGAGGTGTGGTCCACCCATCCCATGTTGTGGATCTCCTGCACGGCGGAGCGACCACCGAGGACGCACATGCAGCGTCGGTCCAGCCCGAGGGCACAGGGCCAGGCGCCGCCGAAGCGCGAGACGCGGTTCTTGGCCGTCGTATCGTCATCACCGTCGGCACCGGAGGAGTGGGCAAGACAACCGTCGGCGCGGCACTCGCCCACCGAGCGGCCGATGAGGGCAAAAAGGTGGCGCTGGTGACCATCGACCCGGCCCGTCGACTGGCGGATGCGCTCGGCCTCGACGCGCTCGACGACGACCTGCGACTGGTCTACGAGTCGCCGAGTGGCGGAAGCTTCCACGCCACGATGCTCGAAACCGCCAGCACCTTTCAACGCATCGTGCGCCGGTATGCCGAGACCACGGAGAAGGCGGATCACCTGCTCTCCTCTCCCTTGTCGACGCAGCTGTCGAACTCGCTGACCGGGATGACGGAGTACATGGCGGTCGAGCGGTTGTTCGAATTGGCAATGAAGGACTTCGACCTGGTGGTTGTCGACACACCACCGTCAGCGGACGCGCTGGCGTTCCTCGACGCTCCCGCGCTGCTGGCACGCCTGCTCGACAATCGGATCTACCGATTGCTGGTGCACGACGGTCGCAAGAACGTGGTGAGCCGCGCCCTTGGCGGACTCGTGACCCAACTCGTGAGCATCGTCGGAGGAAAGGTCGTCGCCGACGCCGTCGCCTTCTTCAAGGCATTCGGAGGTATGGAGGCTGGATTCCGTCAGCGCGCCGACGACATCTACGCGTTGTTGCGATCAGACGACACGGCGTTTGTGGTGGTGACGGCACCCACGGAGGCATCCCTCGAAAACGCGGAGGTCTTCGTCGAACAACTTCTCGAGACCGGCGTGTCGCCGGACCTCACCATTGCCAATCGATGTACACCTGACCCGTCACCGTCGTCACGCACGAAATCGCTCGATGCCATGCTCGAGCATCTACGGATTCGCCACGCCTACGAACAGGCCAGCCTCGCCACGTTCCGACGACAGGACACGACAGTCCTCACACTTGACGAACTCCCCGGCACCGTCGCCTCCCTCGCCGCGGTCAAAGACCTAAGCGAGCAGCTATGAAGCGCTCAGGGGGCCGGAGGCTGCGCCGCAGGCCCATGTAGATAACCGCGGATGTCGACCGGAAGTGTCGACATGTAATTGCTAGTTTTCGTCGTCGAGGGCGTTGATTACTTCGTCGATCGAGTCACAGACGGGCACGATGCGGTCGAAGCCGGTGGTGTGCAACAGGCGGTTGAGGCTTTCGGTCGTGCTGATCACGCCGACATCACCATCAGACTCGCGCACCCGACGGATTCCGCCGATCAACGCACCGAGGCCGGCGGAGTCCATGAAAGGCACTTCGGAGAGATCAATGATCAGTCGCGAGACGTCCTCGATACCGCCGAGGGCGTCGCGAAACTCCGAAACGGTATAGGCGTCAACCTCACCGACGAGGCGGCAAATGTGGTAGTTCTCGGCTGGTTCGACATTGATTTCAAGCATGTTGCACCTCATTCGACCGCTCCGAAACGCCGAAATTCAACGTCCCGCTCGGTACGGTCGTAACAGGTTAGCGGGGTCGAACCCGCTAGCCTCTCTCGTGTGTCAGACGTGTTACTAGCCACCGATGCCGACTGGTTGTTCGACGAGGTCACCGCTGCCCTCGGAGGTACACACAACGTGCACCGGGTTCGCGAGGGTGCTGCCGTCGCCGGTGCGGTGAACCTCGTGAACCCGAAACTTGTCGTGCTCGATTTGCAGATCGGCAACATGGGTGGCGTTGCGACGTCGCTGTTGATCAAGCAAGAGGCGCGAGCGGGACGACTGCCGGAAACACCAGTTCTGCTGCTGCTTGACCGCGAGGCAGATGAGTTTCTGGCCAGCGAGTCCGATGCCGATGCGTGGCTCACAAAGCCGCTCAATGCATTGCAGCTCCGCCGCGCCGCACAGTCGTTGCTGGTCTAGAGCGCGGTTGCGGCCTCTCCCCGAGGCGCCTCACCGGCGCGTACGTATGGCTCGCGTCGAAGTCGTTTGATCGCCGTCTGTGTTCTCCAGCTCAGATAGCTCGATCCGAATCTTGTCGCCTCTGCGGGGTCGAGGAACGGGTTCTTCAGTCCGCCCAGGCTCACCAACGCCAGTAGCTGCTCGGCAACACTGACGGGGCAACCTCGGAGCTCAATGACTTGTTCGTTTCGTTCTTTGAGAAACTTCACGTTCGTCTTCGCCATTCTGGCGAACATGTCCGTGTGTTGCGCATCCAGCGGTTCGGTGTTTCGCCGGTGCTGGTAGACGCTGCGAATGTCCACCTTCTGCCCTGCCACCTCACCGGCGAACGACGTGCAGTCACCAATAAACACCACCCGCTCGCCTTCGTTGGCATCAATATCGCCGTCGTAGGCACCGAACACGATGTGGGTGATGGGCATCTTCGCGTCGGTTTCGTCGTCGAACAATCGGATGAGTTCGATCGCTTCCTGCATGGCCCCTGGGCACCCACCCCAGCAGTACTCCCGGTCGTCGACGTCGGTCGTGGTTGCGTCAACCGAGTCGGCTGACGGTGGTGGGCCGGCGTACGCGTTGATCTTTGAATCGGCGAAGTAGTCCTCAATTCGGATCAGCCCGACGCGGAACCCCTCGGCCCGCTGCTGGGCCTCAGCAAGGGTGAGGTCGCCCACGATGTCGATTTCTTGCAGGTCGACCGTGCCGAACCCCGCCTCATGGGCGAGGCGCAGATGATCGACCGAAAGTGGATCGATGCCGAGGATGTGACAACACACCGCATCAAACGCCAGTTGATCGTTGCCGAAAATCGCGAGTCCCATGTCGAACGGGAGCGGCGTGAGCATTCGACCCTCGCCGGCGATGATCGCATCGATCGCACAGAACTGAGGCTGCAGCACGAATTGCAGGTCACGCACCTTCTCGTTGAGCAGGTGGTCGTGATCGATGAGTCGATGTCGGTCGTCCTGGATGCCGATGTAGTTCTTCATGCCGAACGTGACCGTCGTCCACGGGTGCGCCTTGAACTTCGGCACGTTCACAAAGAAATCCGCGTTTGCGACGGGCTCCGGAACGTAGATCCGATCGCGCAACCGTCCCGGATGACGGAGCGGAATCTCGACCTGGGTTTCTTCTTCGAAGTGATAATGCTCGACGCCGGTTCGCTCGAACATTTCGTTGAAGCCGGCGCCTTTGAAGGCGTACCGGGTGGGTATGGATATGCCGCACCGCTCACCGACAGCCATTTCGGTGACATCGTCGTCGCGCTGCTGCAGGGCTCGCACAACACCTTCGACGAACTCCACCCGAGTGTGGGAGTGCGGGAACTTTTCGCCCGACATCACCACGTTTGGTTTTATGAGCGTCTTGCCGAACGGCCGAATGTCAAACAGATCGAGTGCTTCGCCGGCGAGCTCCTCGATCCGGTCGACGTCGTAGGTCGCACAGTTACGCAGTACGACTGTTGCCCGAGAGGTCATTGGTTGAGTCCTTCGTGAAGTGGTCCCACCGAACGTAACTCACCGGACACCGCAACCTCGAAGACGCCGGACGTAGGGCCGCATAGAACCAGGGTGGCGAGGATTGGTCGGGTAGAGAGGATTTGAACCTCCGACCTCCTCGTCCCGAACGAGGCGCGCTACCAACCTGCGCCACTACCCGTGTAGCTCCGAAAGTGTATCTCGGGCCGAACCGGTCGCGTTAGCGCGACTCGGGCCGCCGGGCGATGAGTTCAATCTCGACCGACGCGCCCAACGGCAACCCGGCCACACCCACAGTGGTGCGCGCCGGGAAGGGCTCGGAGAAGCGCTTTTCGTAGGCGTTGTTCATCGGCGTGAAATCGCTCATATGGGTCAGGTAGACGTTCACCTTGATGACGTCATCGGGCGTCAGTCCACCCGCGGCCAGAACCGCGAACAGGTTGTCGAAGCACTGGTTGGTCTGGGCGGCCACGCCACCGATTGCGAGCTGCCCGCTTGCCGGATCAATTGGCGTCTGCCCGGAGCAGAACACCAGCCCCTCACTTTCGATCGCGTGGCTGTAGGGCCCCACGGCTTTGGCGGTCTCACTGGTCAGCGCTTCTCGCATGCGGTCGAACCTACCCGATCAGATTTCGGGAAGATCACCGAAGGACACACCAGGTTCCGCGGGAGTGTCGTGGGGTTCGTCCTCGGGGGCCTCGCCGACGATTTCGATATCGGGTCGTTTCGTTCTCTCCGGTTCGATGACCATCCCGATGCCATCCATGGTCGCGGCGACAACACCGCCCGCGATGGTTGCGCCCGCCCGCTGCGCCAGCGTTGGGTCGGCTCGCTGAAGTTCGGGTGGAGCTTCGAGCGCACACCCTTCGATGGTGATGCGATGCATGACCCGACGTTGCCCCGGGTAGTCGTTGCGGGCACTGTGCCAGACGGCCCGGTTGTCCCACATGGCGACCGAGCCAGGCTCCCACACGAAGTCGAACGTGAAATCGTCGCTCGTCGCATGGTCGTACAACCCGTGGAGGAGACCCATGGCTTCGCCATGGTCCATTCCTTCGATGGCGATGGTGAACGTCGGGTTCACATAGAGAACGTTCTTGCCGCTGAGAGGGTGGCGAATGACCATTGGGTGGGCCACGTCGACCATCTCATCGGCGCCATCGCTGTTGCCCAGCCGATCGGTGAAATCACCGCGTTCTGCACCTGCGTAGGCCTCTGCGCCGAATACGTGGTGGACGCTGTGTACCGCTCGCAGCCGTTCGATGCGATGTTTCGTCCGGGTGTCGAGTTGTTCGTAGGCCCGACGCATCGAGGCAAACTGCGTATCGCCACCCGATGTTGGTAGTTCGCGTGCGACGAGTATCGAACCCAGAGCGGGCTCGACGTCATAGCTGTGATCGCTGTGCCAATACCCGCCGATGTTCGTCTCGTCGTCCGGCTCCTTTGCGACGATCGCGATCTCCGGATGATCCATGTGCGCGGTGAAAAACCGATTCACATTGATTTCACCCCAACACTCGGCGAACTCGATGTGTTGGCGGGTCGTGAGGTCCTGGTCTCGGAAGAAGAGCACGCCGTGCTCGGCGAAGGCGGCCTTGATCTGATCGAACTCCGCCAGTGTGAGGTTCGCCAGGTCGACGCCGTACACGAACGCGCCACACGTCGCGTTGGGGTGAACAGCAAGCGAGCTCATACATCGACTGTACCGACCCTTCCCACGGGGGTTCACCTCGACGATGGCCGGGGGTGGGAGTCGGGTAGTCTCGCCCGCGTGAATGTCGGTGCCACAGAACTGATCGTCATCCTTCTCCTGCTCGCATTTCTCGCCGTGCCACTGGGCCTCATGATCTGGGCCATCACCGACCTGCTCCGCTACGACGACGCCGCCTGGGAGCGCGCGGCGCAGCACAAGGTGTCCTGGCTCCTGATCGTCATCATCGTCGGGTTCCTCGGACCACTGATCTACCTACTCTCGATCCGCCCCAAACTCGAAGCAGCGGCGTCCTGACTGTGGAGTCGGCCGAGCTGGTTGAGGACTTCTATCGGCTTCTCGCCGCCCGAGACGGCGTAGCGCTGCACGAGCTTCTCGCGCCGGAGATCGTCGTCCAGTACCACGCGAAGGAATCGCACCTCCCGTGGGCGGGTCGATTCGACGGCCACGACGGCTTTGACGAATTCCTTGCCGCGGTCGGCGACCGCCTCGAGATCGTCGATGCCAACCGGCACGAACCCATCACGACCGAGAACCACGTCGTCGTCCAGACGACGGGAACGTGGCGGGTGAAGCGAACCGGCGCGGTCATTCACGGGGCGATGTGCAACATCTTCGGCGTGATGAACGGGAAGATCGTGAGCTACGAGGTCCATGCGGACACCGCTTCGTTTCGCGAGGCGTTGGCCGACTAGCGATTCGCACCCAAGTTTCCCTCGGCACCGATCGTCGAAGTACTCTCGGTTGCAATGGACCGCAACGGCGCGAGCCAGCACATCGAATCCGCCATCGAGCGAATTCAATCGCACGCAGACACGGCCGCAACCGCGGGCGTCCCCGGACTTGGGCCGTATCTCGCGCACTACTACGTTCACGTCGACTCGCAGGACCTGACGGCACGTCGATCCGAGGACCTCTTCGGCGCAGCCGCGGATCATCTGCAGTTGGCCCAGTCGTGGCAGCCGGGCAGTACCGAGGTCCGGGGCGTGAATCCCCGCGTTTCGGTCGATGGGTGGGAAAGCGATCACTCGATCATCCTCATCGTGACGGACGATCTGCCGTTCCTCGTCGACTCGGTGATCATGGAGATCAGCCGGCTCGAGCTCGGCATTCACCTTGTTGTCCACCCGGTCATGGTCGATCATCGGGCCGCGGATGGGACGTTCGGCCGAGCCGATGGTCGTGATGGTGAAGCGGCCTCCTTCATTCAGGTTGAAGTTGATCGCCAAGGCAACGACCAAGGGCTGTCAAATATCGAAGCCAACCTGCGGCAAGTACTCGTCGATGTGCGCGCCGCGGTACAGGACTGGCGGCCGATGCAGCAGAGGATGCGCGACATCGCTGAGGCGTTGCCGACCGAGCCCCTACCTCTCCCCGACAAGGAAATCTCCGAAACCCAACAGCTCCTCGAGTGGTTCGCGGACGACCACTTCACCTTTCTCGGCTATCGCGAGTACGAACTGACCCAGGTCAATGGCGAGGAGATGCTCGGAGCAGTCGCTGGCTCTGGCCTCGGCATTCTGAGCAGTACCAAGACTCGTCCCCCGAGGCCCGTCGCGCAGATGCCGCAGGGCAGCCGCGAACGGATCCACGACCAACGGCTGTTGAATCTGACCAAGGCGACGACAAAAGCCACTGTTCACCGTGCGTCCTACATGGACTACGTCGGCATCAAGGTCTTCGACGAAGACCACAACGTGGTCGGTGAACGCCGATTCCTCGGGTTGCTCTCTGCCGAGGCCTACAGCCGGAGCGTCAGAAGGATTCCGAGGGTCCAACGCATCGTCGCCGAAGTGGTCGATCGCGCGGCATATCCGCCAGGAGGTCACGACGAGAAACGTCTGATGACCATTCTCGAGAAGTACCCGCGCGACGAGTTGTTCCAAATGACGAGCGACGACTTGTTCGACGCATCAATGGCCATCGCCGGTCTTCAGGAACGGCGCCGGCTCCGACTCTTCGCTCGCCCGGAGATCTTCGGTCGGTTCATCACCTGCCTCGTCTACCTACCGAGGGACCGTTACAACACCGCCAGCCGTGAAGGGATCCAGGCGCTTCTCGAAGAGGCCTACGGCGGCACGATCGCGCAATGGAACACCGAGATCTCCGAGTCGGTGCTGGCTCGGCTGTACTTCCTCGTCCGCGCTGGGGACACGGATCCAACGACCGTTGACGTGGACTCACTCCAGGACAAGATCGCGGAGCTCATTCAGGACTGGGACGACGACTTCCATGCCGAGCTCGTCCACTACTTCGGCGAGGACGTGGGTGTCACGCTCGGACGGACCTACGCCCACGCTTTTCCGAACACGTATCGCAACGCGTTCGATCCCCGGACGGCTGTGGCTGACGCCGAAGAGATCGAGCACGCCGTCCCCGGCGCGCCGCCCCGGATAGCGGTGTACCGCGAACCCGGTCACCCCCGCCGGGAATTCAAACTCAAGCTGTATCAACGCGGTGACCGCGTCTCCCTGACGAAGGTGATGCCGACGCTCACCAATCTGGGTGTGACCGTCCTGGATGAACGCCCCTACCGCGTTACCCCGGACGGACAGGACCCCGTGTGGGTGTACGACTTCTCGCTCGAACACCCCGATGAATCGCTCGACTTTGCGGAAGCGTCGGACCTGCTGGAAGAGGCGTTCTCCACGGTGTGGGCGGGGGATCTCGGCGACGACGGCTTCAACCGACTGGTGCTCGCGGCCGGTCTCCACCCGCGAGAGGTGGGCGTGTTGCGGGCGTATGCCCGGTACCTCCAACAAGCCGGCATCCCGCAAAGCCAGGTGTACATCGAAGAGACACTTGAGGAGCATGCCAACATCTCGCGCATGCTCGTCGATCTGTTCCTGGCGTCGTTCGATCCCGAACGGGTCGATCGAGACGCACTTGTCGCTGCGATCCGAAATGCGATCGAAGCTGCACTCGATCAGATCTCACGCCTCGACCAGGACCGGATCATCCGGCGGTTCTACAACCTCATCGAGTCGACGTTGCGGACGAGCTACTTCCAAGTCAACGAAGACGGCAGCCACCAGCCGTATCTCGCGTTGAAACTGGATCCGACCAACATCACCGACCTGCCAGAACCGCGGCCCAAATTTGAGATCTACGTCTTCTCTTCGCGATTCGAGGGTGTGCACCTTCGGTCTGGCCCGGTTGCACGTGGTGGTCTCCGTTGGAGCGACCGCAATGAGGACTATCGCACCGAGGTCCTGGGTCTGGCCAAGGCCCAGATGGTGAAGAATGCCGTGATCGTGCCCGCCGGCGCCAAGGGGGGCTTCGTACTCAAGCGGCGTCCGGCCGATCGGGCCGAACTCCAGGCCGAGGTCGAGGCGTGTTACAAGCTCTTCGTCGGGGCATTGCTCGATCTCACGGACAATCAGGTCGAAGGCCGGTTCGTACCACCACCGAACACCGTGCGCCGCGATCTCAACGACCCCTACCTCGTGGTGGCCGCGGACAAAGGCACGGCGACCTTCTCTGATCTGGCCAACGCCATCTCTCTCGAGCGAGGCTTCTGGCTCGGTGACGCCTTCGCGTCCGGTGGATCGAATGGGTACGACCACAAGGCCATGGGTATCACCGCTCGGGGTGCGTGGGAGTCGGTAAAGCGCCACTTCCGCGAACTCGGCCGCGACGTCCAGACCGAACCATTCTCCGCAGTCGGAATCGGCGATATGGCCGGAGACGTCTTCGGCAACGGCATGCTCCAAAGCGACCAGATGAAGCTCGTCGCAGCGTTCAACCACATGCACATCTTCATCGACCCCGATCCTGACCCCAGCTCGACACACACCGAGCGGCAACGCCTCTTCGCCATGCCCCGCTCGAGCTGGGCGGACTACGACCAGTCGCTGCTTTCCACCGGTGGCGCCGTCTACGAACGAAGCGCGAAGTCGATCTCGCTCAGCGAAGAAGCGAAGTCGGTACTGAACCTGGAAAGCGCAACCGTCACGCCCGATGAATTGATCACGGCGATTCTGCGCGCACCCGCCGACCTTCTGTGGAACGGTGGCATCGGCACGTACGTCAAAGCGTCCGACGAATCCCATGCGGACGTCGGCGACAAAGCCAACGACGCCATTCGGGTGAACGGTGCACAGCTGAACGTCAAGGTTGTTGGTGAGGGTGGCAACCTTGGTATGACGCAGAAAGGCCGGGTCGAGTTCGCTCGCAACGATGGTCGGCTCTACACCGACGCCATCGACAATGCGGGCGGGGTCGACTGCTCCGACCACGAGGTCAACATCAAGATTCTGCTCGATCAGATCGTGCTCGAAGGCGACCTGACGGCGAAGCAGCGCACGGAACTTCTCGAGGAGATGACCGACGAGGTTGCGGGTCTCGTCCTCGGGCACAACTACTTCCAAACGCAGCTCCTGAGCACCGAGCGCACCGAAGCCGCCAGCATGGTCGATGTCCATGCGAGGTATCTGACCCATCTCGAAGTGCAGGGGCTACTCGACCGGCAACTTGAGCGGCTGCCCGACGCGGAGGAGATGGCCGAACGCCGTCTTAACGGCAGCGGCCTCACGGCACCCGAGCTCGCTGTCGTCGTCGCCTACACCAAGAACATCCTTCAGGACGATCTGCTCCAATCACAGGTTCCTGATGATGAATACTTCGTACCGCTACTCGTCTCCTACTTCCCCACCGCACTGCGCGAACGATTCGCGGAGCAGATCAAGGCCCATCCGCTTCGGCGCGAGATCATCGCCAACATGATCGCCAACCGGGTCGTGAACCGCGGCGGGACCAGCCTCATCTATCGCCTCAGCCAGGAGACGTCCGCACCCCCCGGGGAGATCGCCGCCGCCCACATGGCCGCGTGGGAGATATTCGAACTCGACGACCTCACCCACTCGGTTATGGCCCTCGACAACGCGATGCCGTCGGATGAACAGATGGGTGTGCACCTGCGAGGTCGCCAGTTGGCCGAGCGGGCCACTCGGCTTCTGCTTCGCAGCCGCCCATACCCGTTCAGTCCGGGCGCGGCCGTCCTCGATCTGGGTGCGGATGTGCGAGCGACCACCCGAAATCTCGACAAGTACTTCATGGGACTCGACAAGACCAGTTTCGAGGTGCGCCTCAAAGAACTCGAGACTGCCGGTGTGCCGGCGGAGATGGCCCGTCGAGCCGCCGCTCTCGGCCCGTCGGTCGCGGCTCTGGACATCGTCGAAGTCGCTACAAACGTCGAGGAAGACGTCGAGACCGTCGCCGCCATGTACTTCGATCTGGCCGAGCGACTCGATCTCACCTGGCTTCGGGACCGCATCCTCGCACTGCCCCGGAACACCCAGTGGGAGACACTTGCCCGACTCACCCTTCGAGGCGACCTGCACGCCGACCACCGTGCATTGACGGCGAGCGTCGCATCCTCCGACCTTGTCGATCTGGATCCGGATCAGAAGGTGGAGGCGTGGATTCGCAAGAACGACGGTCCCGTGTCGTACTACCGCCAAACGATGGCCGACATCCGGGCCACAGCGATCGGAGACCTGACCAACCTGCTGGTGGCGTCTCGCGAAGTGCGAAGCCTGATCAGCCGGACGGGCTGAGCCCTTCTCGTTCTTCGACGTCGCCAATCCGCAGAACACCCAACATTCGGGCGGCACCGAAGCTGACCGCCGAGATCACCACCGCCCACGACGCCACGATCAGCGTGCCGCTCATCTGCGCCGCCAGTTGGTCGAGTCCTCGATCCGGGGACGTCATCGTCACCGCGAGCAACCCCCAGGCGCTCGGCAGGCCAAACATGGCAAAGATGCCGGCGGGGTCGTCGATGCGCGCCGAGTCGAGCGCACGATCAGCGACGAACACCAGCACACCACCGACCGCGCCAACAACCGCCGCCCAGAGAGGCGACATCGTTGCCGCGGCTGCGGTTGACGCAATCGATCCACCAACCAGCGAACGCGCCAACGCCCATCCCTCCGTCCGCCCGGCGTAGAAGTACCCCGTGACAACTGCCGCCAACAACCCGCCTGAAGCGGCGATCAGACCAATGGTGATGGTCGACGTTGCCGGTCGAACGGCGACGAGCCGGCCCGCCGTCGCCACGATCGTCGCCGTCGCGATCAGCAGTCCCGCAACTGTGGAGGCGGCTTCGGAGCGGCCTGGCACGTAACGCGACTCGCCCGTTGGCCCGAGCTTGCCGAGACGCGGGCCGATGATCAGCGCACCCACGAGACCCATGAGGCCAAGCAACAAGTACCTGCTTGCAAGTGCGGCAGGGTCGACGAACGTTTGACCATCGACCGACACGTCGGAAAGGAGTCCAACGTCTGCGGAACGTACGAGCAGCGGGAGCGCGAGCGTGCCGATGATGGCGCCAACGCCGACCTGCGCGGCTCGGGTACTCCGTTCGACGGCGCCACCCAGCGCGCCCAGAGCGACCAGGCCGACCATGGTCACCTCCGACGCCAACCGAACACTGGTCAAGGCGTCATCGGCGAGCCCGAAACCCTGCCAGCCCAGCCAGGTGTTGCCGTCGGCGTACCCAAACGAGTACCCGATCGCCACGAAGCCCAGTATCGCCGCCGCAGGCGGGATCACCAGGTCCGCGTCGCTCGTGCGCACCTCCCGCTCACGGGTGGACCCGATGATGAAGGTCACCAGGCCAATGATCGACAGCAGATTCCCGAGCGAGGCAATGCCAAACCACACGTCCTCCATATCACTCGTCATGCAAAACTCGCCTGCCTCGAACCCACATCAGGAGTTCACCACCAACCCGTCCATTTGGCCTACATCTGCGCGTCAAATTTGACGTCCTCGGACCGATTGAAAACCGTGAGTTTCTTGCGAATTCCCGGACGTCGCGCAGTCGACGCGAGACAACGCCGAAGCCTGCTCCGACGAATCGGAATTGGGTGGAGGCTCTGGGTGTTCGTCGCGCTTCCCGCGTCGATCCTGGTCGGAATCATCGGCCTGCTCGTCTGGTCCGATGCGGACACGGTGAATCAGCTGCGTAGGTTCGAATCGACCACCACCGCCGTCGCCGAGCTCGTGGAAGCCCAATCGACGATCCAAAGCGAGCGTCACCAACTCACCGATCCCGAGGCGGTTGGTTCCCTCTCCGGCCGTCCGCTGGCCAATGAACTGCTCGGCTTGGACGTCACCGATCAGATTCGATCGCTTGATCCGTCGCTCAACATCGGTGACGAGTTGATCGCTGCCCGAGGGCTGGCACAGAGCGATCTTCGTGACTCACAAGCACGATACGCGACCATCGTCGACTCGATCTCCAACAGCATCCGGCTGTTGCTGGACGAGTCCCCGGACGGCGAGATCGACCGCCGGAGCGACGCCCTCTTGGCGTTGCTGTCGGCCCGGGAGGCATCGCTTCTCGAGGATCTCGAAGTACAGATCGGCGGACATGATCCGATCACCGTCGGCCGACTGCATACGACTGAGACGGAAGCTCTTTCCAGATTCGTGAACGACGCGAACGAAGCGACGTTGCGGTCACTCGAAGCACTCACAGTCACGGATGCGTGGCGCAGCACCTCGATCATGCGGGCCAACCTGCTCGATCCATCGTCGAATTTTGTTCATGTTGCCGCGTGGGCGGAAGCATCGGAACCGCGGCTAGAGGGCCTCGACGCTCTCGTCGTCGCGGAAACCAACAGCCTGGTGACAACCACGAACCAGCTCACACGAAGCGGCATCGACCGCATGGTCCTGCTGGCAGTTGTGGTCGTGAGCGTCCTCATCATCTTCTCGCTCGCCACACTCGCCATTCGCCGCAGCATCGTGGTACCCCTCGGCACGATCGGTGATGCGGCGAAGCGGCTGCATCGCGGCGAGCTGGCCGCGGTTGAGGACAACGCCTCGGACGAGATCGGTGAGGTCGCGCAGGCCTTCTCTTCGCTCTACGACACGATGCGTTCCTTGTGGGCGGACATCGACGCGGTCGCGACATCCGTCGGCGACGGCGAGTTCGACATGCGCCTCCAGACCGAGGATCTTCAAGGCGACTGGCGCCGACTGGCGGAGATCATGAACAGCACGCTCGCCACCGCCCAGGAGCACAGCGTCGCCGTTCACGATGAACTGGCGCGCCGAGAAGTGCTCACGAACATCTCCGCCGCGGCCCTCGTCGCCGAAAACGCCGGTCAGTTGACCGCCGCCGTGCTGCATCATCTTCCCGAGGCGCTGCCGGGCTCACATGCACATCTGCACATGCACCCGAGTGGACCACCGCTGTACGCACTCGGCGTACCGCTGGAACCGGCGATCTCCGCGCTGGAGCTGCCAGCCGCTGCGGAAACGGTGCATGTTGTCGATGACGAAGAGCAACGTGGGGTTGCCGCTCTGGTGGAGTTCGGCGCCGGCCCACCCGCCGTACTTGTATTGCGTTTCGGAGATTCCGACCCCTCGGACATGGGACCGGTTGTTGGGCTCTTGGAGACCGCCGCCGGGGTGCTCGCCCAGGCACACCGACGACAAGCGGCAGAGTGGTCGGCGACACACAATCTGGAACACGACGCACTCACCGGGATGTTCAACAGCGCGGGCCTGCAACGTTGGTGGAACGAACAACACGATCACACCGAGGAGTCCGACCGTCATGTCGTCGTTGGGGTACAGCCCTTGCGATGGGACGAGCTCGACAGTTCCGCTGGCCGCGGCGCAAGAAACACCGTGGTGAAGATCGCCGCAAGCCGGCTTCGCCGGGTACTGAACGAAAACGAAACATCGGCCCGCCTCGGTGATCCGGAGTTCGCCGTGCTGGTTCCCGAGGCCGACGCAGGCGACCTCGTCGAGCGAATCATTGCTGCCTTTGCCCACCCGCTGTCGATCGATGATGAGTTGGTCCTGGTCGAGTTCACGATCGGCCTCGCGGACATCGACGTTCCACTGGAACAGGCCATCGCCAATGCCTCCACCGCCATTCGTGAGAGCGACGGGCGCAACACGACGGTCATCCATTTCGCGGAGGAACAACGCGAGCGAGCCGTCCGATCGAGCGAACTGCGCGGCTGGCTCGAAACGGCCGTGGAAAACAATGACCTCGAGGTCCACTTCCAACCGGTCGTCGACGCGATCAGCACGAACATCGGCGGATACGAGTGCCTGATTCGCGGATCCAGACACGGTGTGCCGATCTCGCCTGGCGAGTTCATCCCGCTGGCGGAAGAGTCCACATTGATCTTCCAGATCGGTGAGTTCGTGTTGCGCGAAGCGTGCGCGGCGCTGCCGTTCCTCCCGGGAGACTCACCCTACGTCGCCATCAACCTGTCGCCCGTCGAACTTCGCAGCCCAAGACGCATCGACAGTATCGACCGCATCCTCACCGACACGAAGGTCGACCGATCCCGCATCGTGCTCGAGGTTACCGAAGGTGCCGCGACCACCGAACAGGACATCGAGGTGCTGCACCGCCTACGTAAGCTCGGTGTACGTATTGCCATCGACGACTTCGGAACTGGTCACTCCAATCTCTCGTACCTCACGAGCCTGCCGGCGCAGATTCTGAAGTTGGATCGCAGCCTCGTGACGCCGATCGTCGACGACAAGGCGGCCCTGGCCATCGTGTCGGGCGCGATTTCCATGGCGCACGAGATCGGCATGAAGGTCGTCGGCGAAGGTGTCGAGACGAACGAGGAGTTGAACGCACTCCGCCGGGTCCGCTGCGACATGGTGCAGGGGTATCTGACCGGCCGTCCCAAGAAGCTGGCCGACCTGATTGACATCACCACCGGAACCTCGACCACCCACATCACACAGCCGGTGACGCGATGAGGTCGCTTTGGATTCTCCTGCTGGCCATGGCTGTCGCCAGCACCAGTTGCGGCGCGGTGAACCCCGAGACACTGGCGTTCGTTGAGGACGAACGACCGGGCCAGACCGAGATTCGGCTCGCCGTGTGGCCGACGCCCGGTCTCACGGATGCCATCGTCACGTGGGAGCGGGAACACCCCACGGCGACGGTCATTCTCGACGTGTCACCATTCGACGACCACCACCAGGACATACTCAACCCGCTGGTCTCGGCCATCACACCGGACGTCGTCGCGTTCGACGCGCAGTACAGCGCCAACTTCCGGGCAAACCCGGACCTCCTCCTCGATCTGAGCAGCTACGACACTTCACAACTCGAAGCCCGCTCGGTCGGTTGGGCCTGGCAACAAGGTGTCACGCCTGACGGTTCACTCCTCGGCGTCCCCGTCGATGTTGGCGGCGTGGCGCTAGCCTACCGAGCCGACCTTCTGGCCCAGAACATGACGCGCCAAGTGGAAGCCGCCGAGAGCTGGTGCGAACTCATCGCCGTTGGTGACATGTACTCCGACCTCACCCGCCGACCGTTTCTCCCTGAATCAGGCGAACTGTTTGAGGTGATCCTGCTTCAGGGTGAACAACAATTCCACGATTCCACGGGCCAGCTCATCCTTGAGGACAGTCAGGGCCTTGCCGACGCATGGGACCTCACGATGCATGCCCTTGGTGAGCGCCCCGTGTTTGGCGATCCGTGCCCGGAGAACACCGGCGTCCAGCGCACCACGGCCAACATGACCGTCGGCTCCGATGCCTGGCGAGCCACCCTCGACGGGCGTGGTGTCGGCGCCGTGATTGCGCCCGCCGCCCTGCTCGACGAGATACAAAGTGCCGCGCCAGCCACCGCGGGCGCCTGGCGGATCACCGATGTCCCCGGAGTTGGCGGTGCATCCGGCAGTGGCATGCACCTGGGCATACACGCCTCCACCCCGCACGCGGAACTGGCGTGGGACCTCATTGCCCACCTGTCGGAGCCATCGAACCAGATCCGTACCTTCCGTCAGAGTGGCCGGTTCCCAGCTGCAGAATCCACGTACCTGGATCCTCAGGTGCGCGACGCATCGGAACCCTTCTTCGGCGACAGCCCGCTTGGCACGGTCTATGTGGAGAGTGTGCAGGAATCGTTGCCGGGGCCCGATGGTCCTGAATTCCGGCTCGTTCTGCGGGAGTTCCGGGCGGCAATTTCCCGTGTGGAGTCGGGAACATATGGCCCCGCAGAAGCCTGGGACGACGCGCAGTGGCGAATCGAGCAGTTGCTGAACTGATTTCACGGTGCTCGTTGCAGACGATGAGCGCCGAAAGAACTACGATCCGGGGCTATGAACTTCAAGCGCGTGACCCCGCAGCAGCTCGTTCTTGGCATTGGGGTGTTGATCGCCCTGATCACGGGGATCTCCGGGATCGCGTCCGAGCTCAACCACTTTGACGCGGCGTCGGATGAGCACCGCGAGGTGTTTGGCAACGTGCCCGACGTTCTTCGTCTCGTCTTCTACATCGTGATCCCTGTACTCATCGTGTACGGCGCGTGGATGTTCTCCCTTCGGGTCAAGAACTGGCGTCGCGGCGGTCCGGACAACCGAGCCACCACCACCGAGAACGTCGGTCGTCGACTCAAGGACTTCCGCAGCGGTGTCTACATGCGCACGCTCATGCGGGAGCCGGGTGCCGGCGTCATGCACTCGATGATGTACTTCAGCTTTGTTGTTCTGCTCGGCGTGACGACGGTGCTGGAGATCGACCATCAGCTCCCCACCGGCCTCAAGTTTCTTCACGGTGGGGTGTACAAGGGCTACGTCGCCGTTGGTGATGCTGCCGGTCTGCTGTTCACGGTCTCCATCCTCTGGGCGATCGCCCGGCGCTACGGCCCGCGGGCAATGCGCCCCTATCGCATTCGGATCAAGAGCAAACCGGAGCACGCCGTCATCCTTGGCACCTTCCTGATCATCGGCGTTTCCGGCTTTGGCGCCGAAGCATTCCGCATCGCCAACGACGGTATGCCCGAGTACGAGAAGTGGTCGTTCATCGGGTATCCGCTGGCCACGCTCGTTGACGGGTCCGGCGATCTGGCCGGATGGCATCAGGCCTGGTGGATCCTCCACGTTGTTGCCTTCATGGCGTTCCTGGTGTTGCTCCCAATCACGATGCTGCGCCACATCTTCACCTCGCCGCTGAACATGTACCTGCGAGACCGCGCCCGCCCAAAGGGCGCGATGAAGCCCATGGGCAACCTCATGGAGACCGAGCTCGAGACGTTTGGTGCTTCGACAATCGAGGACTTCACGTGGAAGCAGCTGCTCGATACGGACGCCTGCACGATGTGTGGCCGCTGCACAAGTGTCTGTCCGGCGCACGCAACCGGCAAGCCGCTCGACCCCCGCGAGATTGTTCTGAAGACCGGCGAAGTCATGGCCCGAACGGGCGACCCCGCTGTATCCCCGCCGATCGGCGTCGATAGCGAGATCTCCATCCCCGCCAACTGGATGTTCGATCGCGTGAGCAGCGAGGAACTCTGGGCGTGCACCTCCTGTCGTGCGTGCGACGAAATCTGCCCGGTGAACATCGAGATCCTCGACAAGATCCTGGACATGCGCCGTTACCTGTCACTGATGGAGAGCGACTTCCCAAGCGAGCTCGGAAACGCCTACCGCGGCATGGAAAACCAGATGAACCCGTGGGCCATGAGCCAAGCGGAGCGGGCGGACTGGGTCGGAGACGACACGGTTGAGGTCATGGCCGGCGATACGCCGCTCGAAGCCGAGTACCTGTACTGGGTCGGGTGCGCCGGGTCGTTCGACGACAAGAACAAGAAGGTCAGCCAGGCGCTCTCGAAGCTGCTCAACCGAGCGAACGTCTCCTTCGCCATTCTCGGCCCTGCGGAAAATTGCACCGGCGACAGCGCTCGCCGAACGGGCAACGAGTACATCTTCCAGATGCTCGCCATGCAGAACATTGAGACCCTCAACGGCATGGGCGTGAAGAAGATCATCACCCAGTGCCCACACTGCTTCAACACCCTCTCCAACGAGTACCCGCAGCTCGGCGGCCACTATGAGGTCATCCACCACAGCGAATTCCTCGAGCAGCTCATAGAGGACGGACGCTTGGACATGAGCAACGCCGCGCTCGATGAGCGCATCGTCTACCACGACGCGTGTTACCTCGGTCGTCACAACGACATCTACATGGCCCCGCGCAAGGTGCTCGGCTCACTCGGCGGCGTGCAGCTGCTCGAGGCCGAACGCAACGGCACGCAGTCGATGTGCTGTGGCGCTGGTGGTGGTCGCTTCTGGCTCGAGGAGACGGTCGGCAAGGACGTCAACGTGGAGCGCTCGCAGGAGTTGCTGGCTACTGGCGCCGAACGTATCGCCACGGCGTGTCCGTTCTGCTACGTGATGATCGACGATGGCGTCAAGGGTGAGGGAGTCGCCGACGACGAGGTACAGGTCGCGGACATTGCGATTCACCTGGTCGAAGCACTCGAGCGCGGCGAAGAGCGGGCGCACGCCAGCGCTCTCGCTCCCACGGTTGTGGAGTCGGCGGTCACTCTCACAAACGGAAACGCAGCCGAGACCACGTCGTTGGCTGCGGCTGCAACGGGCACTGCGGTGCTGGATCGTCCGGCTGGCTCAGACGGTGGCGACGGTGGTGGAGGCGACGCTGACTCTGGCGCTGGGGACTCCGCTGCGATGGCTTCCGGTGATGACGCCGCGACCGGTGACGACGCAGCG
This sequence comes from Acidimicrobiales bacterium, assembly GCA_004282895.1. Taxonomy (GTDB): domain Bacteria; phylum Actinomycetota; class Acidimicrobiia; order Acidimicrobiales; family SHLQ01; genus SHLQ01. The sequence continues at coordinate 9,541 of SHLQ01000009.1, read as the reverse complement.
GATGCGACTGCAGCTGCCGTGGCCGAGGTCGAGCCCGAGGATTCAACGGAAACATCCGTCGAGGCCGCGGTGGACACCACCGTCGAAGAGGAAACGGCACGGGAGGAGGCAGACTCCGTCGAAGCGGAGGCGGAGACCGCGGCCCCCGAGGCTGAAGCGGAGGCGGAAGCCGAAGCCGTTGCGCCCGCGGAGCATGTCGGCGGGTCTGTCGGAGCAGCCGACGACCTCACGGAGATTCGGGGCGTCGGTGATGCGCTCAACGGGATTCTGGCGGAGATTGGTATCACGAACTTCGACCAGATCGCCTCGATGTCACCCGAGTATCGCCAGGAGCTCGACGACTACCTGCACTTCGAAGGCCGCATCGAGAAACACGACTGGATCGGCCAGGCAACGACGCTTGCCGCCCAACGACCCGCGATGGATACAACCCTTCCACTGCTCTCCTCGGAATCGTCGTCAGCCGCCGCCTCCAGCTCGCCGCCGCCGGCAGCAGCATCCGCATCAGCCGAAGCCGTGGACGCGCTCGATGACGCCGACTGGCAAACCGCGGAACCGGACGATCTCAAGGTTGTGAGCGGTATCGGCCCGAAGCTCGAAAGCATGCTCCACGAAATTGGTGTGCGCACATATGAGCAGATTGCGGCGTTCCCCGAGTCCTACATTTCCGAGCTCAACGACTTCCTGTCGTTCAGCGGACGTATCGAGCGGGATGACTGGGTGGCCCAGGCGGCCGAGCTGGCAAAGACCCGACCGGCCAAGACGGCATCGCTGCCCCCTATCCCGTCGAACCCGCCGGACAACGCGACGGCATAACTAGACGTTCGACGTCTCCGGAACTTCCACCCGGCCGCGCACCGTCAAGAGCCCGGCGACAAGAAACATCAGCGCCGCGCCTGCCAACGACGCCCGAATCGAAACCAGTTGGGCCAATGCCCCCAACGCAAGACCACCGATGAGCTCACCTATCGCCGTCATCTGACCAACGAGCGAGTGAATGGTTGCTCGAACCTCGCTGGGTGCATCGCGGTTGGCCCAGCCGTCGAGAACGGGATAGAGCGATTCGCGCATGCTGTCCTGCAGCATGAATCCAAGCGCGATCGCGACCCCAACGTTCAACAGCACAAACGTCGCACCAACGACCGTGAAGAACAGCAGCGCACCCGCCAATCGCGCGACACCTTTCCCTGCGAGCAGCTGTCGGGTCGACCACCAGTTGACCGCCAGCGAGGCGATGGCGACGGCAATGAACAGCGCGGCCAATGCCAGCAGGGAATCCTCGCCGAAGCCGATCTCGCGCAGGAAGTGTGCCGGGCCGAGTCGATCGAACGCTTCCGCGCCGAAGTTCAGGAAGAGCACCACACCGATCAGCACTCGCAACCGGGGTCGCGTCCTCATCACCCGAAATCCGGTGCGGAGGATGTCGAAGAACCCCTCGCCACGTTCGGATCCCGGAACGAAATAGTCCTCGGGAAAGACCCGAGCGATACACACACCAACCAGCAGGTAGAGCAGACCGCAACCAACGATCACCCAACGCACGCCGACCAACGTGCCGAACAGCGCGGCCAACGCGACGAACACGACCCCCGAAGCGATTCCCACCTTGTGACGTTCCAGCAGGATGAGGTCAATCTCGTCTTCAGCGGCGAGTCCTCGGCCCTTGAGTTCATCGGTGACCCAGGCAACGTCGGCACCGCTCCGAAAGGTCCAGCCGATACCGAACAATGCCTGCGCCGGCAGGATGACCCAGAAGTTGTGGCTGGCAACGGCCCAGACGAACGCGATCGCCATGATGACCTGCGCAATGACCAGCGATCGGCGACGGGACTGCAGGTCGGCCACGACTCCCGTCGGCGTCTCGAAGAGCAGCACGCACGCTTCCAGCACCGTTCCCATGAGTACGAGCTCGATGGGGCTGAGGTCGAGCTCAACGACCCACCACACGATGGCCGCCATCCAGAACGCCCACTCGATTCCCTCGGTCAGCCCGGTGCCCCACACGAACAAACGGCGGGGGTCGCGCCTGTCGTTCAGGAGAAGTTCTTCCAGTACTGGGACGGTCGAGGTCCGACCTGACCCTGGTACTTGGATCCGATCGCGCCACTGCCGTAGGGATTGTCGGCCTCGGTGGTCATCATCATGAAGCTGACCTGCCCGACCTTCATCCCCGGATACAGGGTGATGGGAAGACTGGCGACGTTCGAGAGCTCCAAGGTGATCTGGCCGTCCCACCCGGCATCGACGAACCCGGCGGTGGAGTGGATCAGGAGCCCAAGGCGTCCCAGGCTCGATTTCCCCTCGAGCCGGGCGACGAGATCATCCGGCAGCGCAATGCGCTCCAGCGTTGACCCGAGCACGAACTCACCGGGATGCAGGATGAACGGACGGTCGTCGGAAGCCTCGACCGATTCGGTGAGGTCGGAGAGGTCTTCCTTGACGTCGATGATTCCTCGCGTGTGATTGCGGAAGACCAGGAAACGGTGGTCGAGCCGCACGTCCACCGATGACGGTTGAATGGCCGAGTCATCGAGCGGGTCGATGGCGATTCGGCTTTCGGAGATGGCCTCACGGATACTGCGGTCGGACAAGATCACCCGGGCGACAATATCTGAACTTTCGCAGAACGGCGCTCCGTTCCGAGCGAAGCGGACCCTGCGAGCCTCCTACCATGCCACTCATGGCTTCTCGGGTGTTCGGCGCAGCGGTGGTGATCGTCCTCACCGTCGCGGTGCTACGGGTCTTGACGACCACGTCCACGGACGAGGTCGCCACCGTCGTGGCCTCCGAAGATCTCTCCGCCGATGTCGGGTCGACGAACACAACAGTCGAAGCACGACAGCTCGAAGACCCACCGAAAAACCTGGGTCCGCGCAAAGATCTGGTCGAGCTCGACGGATGGCTCAACACCGACATCACGAGCCTCGACGACCTCGACGGCGACGTGATCCTGGTCGAACTGTGGACGTTCGGCTGCAGCAACTGCAAGGCGCGCATCCCACACACTCAGGACCTCTATGCGACGTACAAGGACCGGGGGTTCGAGATCGTCGGCGTACATGCGCCGGAGTTCAGCTACGAAGCCGAGGTCCCGAACATCGTCGAAGCCGTCGAGCAGCTTGGCGTCACGTGGCCGGTGGCGCTTGATACGGACAAACGAAACTTCCGGGCTTGGCAGGCCGGCGGGCGCCGTTTCTGGCCGCGCACGTTCGTCATCGATCAGAACGGCGACGTGAGGTTCGATCACATCGGTGAAGGTGCCTATGACGAACTCGAGGCAACAGTGGCCTGGCTGCTGGCCAATCCCGCCGCCTGATGTACGCGCTCTTTGCGGAAGGTCTCGAAAGCCTCCGACTGCCTTGCAGCTATGTCGTGCTCGCACCTGCGATCGGGGTGGCGCTCTTCGCTCGCCACCGAGCAGCCGCCACGATTGGGGCCTTTGTCCTGGCCGCGGCGCTGGTTGCATGGTTGCGGTTTGCGGGCTGGTGGTTCGAGACACCCACCGGATTCACCCAGGTCATGGTGGGTGTCGCGATGATCGGTATCGCCGTGCTGGCGTTCCGAGCCGATCACTGGGCCACGGACGTGGGTCTGGGCGTGGTCGCCGGCGGGGTTGCCGTGTGGTCATGGATTCCCTGTGTCGGACCCGAACTCGGTGATCTCATCGGCGAGGTCGGTTCGGCACCTTGGCCAAACCTCGCCGGGACAGCGGCATTCATGGTCGGCCTCCTGACGCCGTTCGTCGCGCTTGCCGCCATCGAGGCCACCTTTCCAAAGATCACCGCAGTCCTTGATCACACGTGGATCAGGACAGCGGGCGCGGCCGTCGTCGTGGTTATGGCGGTGCTGGTATCCACGACGTTGTTCGACGACCTTGCCTCGGAGCTGGCGCAGCGATCGACGTTCTAGTGCCATCGACTGAGTCGAACGGCCCAAAACCTCCCGCAAACACTCAAGAGAACCCCTGTATCGGGCGACGTACAAAGGAGAACGAAAGGACCCGCACATGCGGTTTTTCTTGCCCAGCTCCAAAATCGGCTCGCTCGAGTACTTCGCCATCATGGGCGTCCTCAACGCGGCCGCGTTCTACCTCGTGCGGGTCTGGATGGATGCGTCCGTCACCTTCGGGCTCGGTACGGAGGATCCCATCTACAGCTACGACTCGGGCGCAATCGAACTTGGCACTGCGGGAGCGTTGCTGTTGGCAATGGCCGCTTCGTTGACCGTGATTCGCCGGCTCACCACCGCTGGTATGCCCGCCGCGATGTTCCCTCTGCTCATCGCGCCATGGTTCGTTGGTGTCAGCGCCGCGATCAACTTCGAGGAACTTCAGGCTTCGAACGTACCGATCATGTGGATGGGAATCCTCGGATTTGCCGTCGTTTCGACGGTGCTGCAACTGCTCGTCGGCATCGCCACACCATCCGACGAGAAGGTCTATGCACCCCATGGCGACAACCCGAATGACCCCAACTCGTGGGTCGAGCGCCCCGCACCCGGCGGTGCCGGTCCTGCCGTCACCTTCCAGGGTGAAGAGCTCCGTCTTCCGGGCGAGGACAAGTGGGACAGCGCAGCCTGATCCATAGAGGCTTGGGCGCATCTTGCTCACGGCCATGTCCAGCGACAACAATGTCGGTGTGAACACCTTCGAAGCGCGTCGCCGGCCCAACGTTTTGGCGATGGTCCTTGCCGGTGGCGAGGGTAAGCGGCTCATGCCGCTCACGGCAGTGCGTGCAAAACCCGCCGTGCCCTTCGGTGGCCGGTATCGCCTCATCGACTTCGCCATCTCGAATCTGGTGAACTCGGGCTACCGCAAGATCGTGGTACTCACGCAATACAAGTCGCACAGTCTCGACGTGCACATCTCGCGAACCTGGAGCCTGTCGAGCGAGCTGGGCAACTACATCACGACCGTCCCAGCACAGATGCGCCACGGCCCGCGGTGGTTCACCGGGTCGGTCGACGCGATCTATCAGAACTTCAACCTGATCGACGACGAGCGACCGGAACACATCATCGTCTTCGGCGCCGATCACATCTATCGGATGGACGCCCGCCAGATGCTCGAGGCTCACATTGCGTCCGGCGGCGGGGCCACGGTCGCCGGGGTGCGTGTGCCTCGCAGCGATGCGTCGCAGTTCGGGATCATTTCGACCGAGCCGCTTGGCACCAGGATCCGGGAGTTCCTCGAGAAGCCCGAACAGCCCGAGGGCCTGGTTGATTCACCTGATGAAGTGCTTGCCTCGATGGGCAACTACATCTTCAGCACCGAGCTGCTCATGGACATGGTCGCCAAGGACGCGGACGACGAGACATCGAACCACGACATCGGAGGAGACCTGCTGCCCAGGATCGTCGCGAGTGGCGATGCGCATGTGTACGACTACACGCTGAACGAGGTTGCAGGCGACACCCCCAAGACCGCTCACTATTGGCGAGATGTTGGGACGATCGACTCCTACTTTGCCGCCAATCTCGACCTCATCGCGCACGACCCCAAGTTCAACCTCTACAACACCGAATGGCCGATCTTCAGCTACAGCCGCAACCTTCCACCGGCGCGGTTTGAATCCGACGGTACGACGGGGACGCCCGCCGTCAACGATTCGATCATCAGCACCGGCACCATCGTCCGTGGGGCCCGCGTGGCCGAGTCGGTTGTCTCGACCAGTTGCCGCATCGACCCTGGCGCGAACGTTGAGCGATCCGTCGTTCTGGACAACGTGCACATCGGTGCCGGATCGACGATCCGCAACTGCGTCGTCGACAAGAACGTCGTGATTCCCCCAAACACGGTTATCGGTGCCGATCCAGAGCTCGACAGCGAGCGCTTCACCGTGAGCCCCGGTGGCATCGTCGTTATTCCAAAAAACTCCATCGTGCAGTGACGCCGCATGGCAGGATGAAGCCATGGACGAAACGAACGACATGAACGACGAGGCGTCCCTACCTCCGGCCGGCTGGTACCCGGACGAGAACGCGGGAATGCAACGCTATTGGGACGGCGCGGAATGGACGGATCAGGTGGCGCCGCCGATCGGTGCCGCGCCCGGTGGTCCTCCCGCGCCGGGTGCTCCGGCCGTGCCCGCAGGGGCGGGCCTTGACGCGACCGATCCGAAGTTGATTGCCACTATGACCCATGTGCTCGGCATCTTCTTCAGCTTTGTTCCCGCGCTGATCGTCTATCTCGTCAAGTCCGATGATCCGTTCATCCGCCATCACGCGGCTCAGGCGTTGAACCTCGAGATCACCTTGTGGATCGCGTGGATCATCACGGTTGCACTGTTCTTCGTGTTGATCGGTTTTCTGATCGCACCGTTTCTGCTCATCGGTGGCATCGTCCTGCATGTTCTGCCGGCGATGAGGGCCAACAAGGGTGAGTACTACAACATCCCGTTGACGATTCCGATCATCAAGTAATCGATTCGTACAGCTCCACAAACTCGCCGGCGGGCGCGGTCCACGACCAATCGACGCCCATGCCGGCCCGTTGGATCGCTCGGCGACGTTTCAGCACTCCCCAGGCGCGAATGGCGCGGTGGGTCGCGTCCACCATGCCCATTCCATCGATCGTCTCGCTCACGAAACCGGTCCCGCCTTCGGCCCGATCCGCATCGGAAACGGTGTCGACGAGACCCCCAACGGCGGTAACGATGGGAATGGTGCCGTAGGCCATCGCCTGCATCTGCGCCAGCCCGCACGGCTCGAATCGGCTCGGCATCAGGAAGAGGTCGGCGCCCGCGAAGATCAGGTGGGCGAAGTCGAGCTTGTAGCCATCGACGAAGGCGAACCGATCCGGATGTTCGTCTGCGAGCTGGTGACCCCACAGGGTAAGGCGCTGCGCACCTGAACCGAGGATCACCATCCGCGCGTTCATACCTTCGAGCAGCGGCACCATGCCGAGTGCGAGGTCGATCCCTTTCTGTTCGACCAAACGCGTCACCATCCCGATGATCGGTTGCGTCGGGTCGGTCGGCCAACCCAGCTGCTTTGCCAACGCCGCGGTACTGTCCGCCTTTCTCGCCACGGTCTTCGCGTTGTACGGGGTCGACAGGACAGGATCGGTCGAAGGATTCCACAGCTCGGCATCGATGCCGTTGCGGATCCCATACAGATCCTCCGTACGGTCGGCCAGCAATTCGTGCAGACCGGCACCACGAGCTGGATCGAGAATTTCCTTCGCATAGTTCGGACTGACCGCGACAATCTTGTCGGCCAACCGAATGGCGCCGGCGGACGGATTCGCCGCGTCGTATTGCCGAAACGCCTCGGCGACATCGGCCGGCAGGCGGTCAAGCCACGCCGGGTCGGCGGCTCCCTGGTAGCCGAGGGTGTGGATGGTGTAGACGGACGGAAGGCGGCTGAATGCAAGCGCGGCCGCCGTGTGCCAGTCATTCACGTGCAACACGTCGGCGCCGAGTTCGTGCGCGAGTGAGGCTATGGCGGCGCCGAAGGCAAAGAACCGCTGATCGTTGTCCGGCCACCCTTCGCCGGTTTCATCAACGTAGGGATGAGGACGCGCCATACCCGGCACGGACACGAGATGAACCTCACCCAGCTCGGGCGCCTCCCCCACACGAACCGTGGCCGGTGTGGCCCAGTCCGGGACGGAAAGCTCAAACGACGACTCGTTCGGCAGCGCCACGTCGCCGTAGTCGGGCAGGACGATCGAAAGCTCAACTGCGGTTCGGCGCAGGGAACGAGCCAAACCACCTGATGCCTCAGCCAATCCACCGACACGAGCGACGGGTGCAGCCTCCGCGGAGGCGAACAGGACCTTCATGAACTGCACCGATCGATAGCCATCCCCTTCACTATCACGCTCACCAGCGTGCGATAGTGGAATATGGCGCGAACCCTGCCACCAAGCATCTTCAATGACGTCGTTGGACCCATCATGCGTGGGCCGAGCAGCTCCCATTCCGCGGCGTCGGTTCGGATCGGTTTGCTCATCCACGATCTGTGCGGAGGCACACCCGATGTGGTCGAGCTCGACTACGACACGCAGGGTTCGCTCGCCACCACCCATGAGAGTCAGGGAACGGACATGGGGCTCTATGGCGGCCTGCTCGGTTGGCCGGCCGACGACGCCCGCCTGGCGACATCGCCGACGGTGATCCGGGACTCGGGCACGACGATCGAGGTTCGTAAGTCCACACTGAACGACCCCCACCCGAACACGTACCGGATACATGTGCGCCGCGGGGAGGAAGCCCACAACCTCATCGCCCTCTCCACCGGCGGCGGCATGATCGAAGTCATCGAGATCGACGGATTCGCGGTGCAGTTGTTCGGTGATTACGCCACCACGCTCCTCCATGTCGAAGGCGACGCATCAGCAATCGTCGACGCGCTCAACGAACGTGACGACGTTGATGCCGTTGTTGTGTCCGGCGCCAACCCCTCGCTCGTTGTCGTCTCGGGGCAGAAGTGGGTCGACGACGAGACGATCGAAGACCTTCGATCCCATGGATCGGTCGGTACGGTCCGTCGGTTGCGGGCCGTGCTCCCTGTCCTGTCCCGTCAGGACATGTCCGTCCCGTTCTCAGACTCGGGCGAGCTCGAATCGAGCCCCTTGCTCGCCACTGCGCCGCTTTCGGATTGGGCCATCGCCTATGAAACCGAGCGCGGCGGGGTCACTGAGGATGAAGTGCTCAGGCAGGCAGGACACATCCTCGAGATCATGCGCCGCGGCGTTGAGACAGGCCTGGCCGGCACGGAGTACGAGGATCGCATCCTCGGGTGGCAGAGCGGCCGGTTCGCTGAACTGGCCGAGCAGAAGTCCCTTCTCGACGGCGGGCTGCTCAACACGATGATCACCTATGTCACTGCGCTGATGGAAGCGAAGAGCGCCATGGAGGTCATCGTCGCCGCTCCCACCGCAGGATCATGCGCAACCTTTCCCGGCGCCTTGCTCGCGACGATCGATTCGATCGACGCCGACGACGTTGCGGCCCAGCGAGCACTGCTCACCGGAGGACTGATCGGCGTCTTCGTCACCAACCGCTCCACGTTCGCGGCCGAAGAAGGTGGCTGTCAAGCGGAAACCGGCGCGGGCGCCGCGATGGCCGCGGCCGCGCTGGTCGAGCTCGCCGGCGGATCGGCCGCGCAGTCGCTGTCCGCCGCCAGTCAGTCGTTGCAGAACGTTTTGGGGCTCATCTGCGACCCGGTCGGCAACCGCGTTGAAGCCCCCTGTCTCGGACGAAATGTCACCGGAGCGGCCAACGCACTCAGCTGCGCCAACATGGCGCTGGCTGGGTACGACCATCTCATCCCCTTCGATGAAGTGCGCGATGCCCACGCCGAGGTCAGCCGTCTGATGGCGCGTGAGCTGCGCTGCACCGGCCTCGCTGGGTTGGCCATGACCCCGACGGCGCAGAAGATCGAGCTCGGCCTCACCCGCCGTGGCTTCAATTAGTCCCGCTATCATCGAGGGGTAACCACCATCCGGGGAGCTCAGGCAGCTGGGCTGAGAGGGTGACCGCTGCGTCACCGACCCGACAACCTGATCTGGGTAATGCCAGCGGAGGAAGTCATGATC
>SHLQ01000278.1 GCA_004282895.1 Acidimicrobiales bacterium | reverse complement strand
ACCACGTCGGTCGCGCCGAACACCTTCGCCAGCTCAAGCTTCTCGGCGCGCAGGTCGACCGCAATAACGCGGCTGGCCCCGGCCAGGATGGCACCTTGGATGATGTTGACGCCGATGCCACCGGCGCCGATCACGGCCACGGTGGAGCCGGGTTGCACCTTCGCGCCGTTGAACACCGACCCGACGCCGGTGAGTACCGCACATCCGAGCAGGGCGGCTCGATCAAGCGGGATCTCGTCGGGAACCGTCACGATGCCGTTGCGATGCAGGAGCATCTCCTCGGCGAATCCGCCGATCTGACCCAGCTGGCCGATCGGATCGTCGCCACGCGAGAGCCGGGAATGGTCGCTCGGCGACCGCTGGAGAGTCGGACGGTCCTCGCACAGCCACGTGTTGCCCACCACACACTCACGACACGTCCCGCAGAAACCAGACAGACAACCGACCACCCGATCGCCGACCGCAAACTCGTGCACGTCCGCGCCCACGGCGGTGACGACCCCGGCCGCCTCGTGACCGAGCACGGCGGGTACCGGGAACGGCAGGCCACCTTCCATCACACTGAGGTCGCTGTGGCACAACCCACACGCGTGGGTTTGGATCAGGACCTCGTTCGCCATCGGTTTGTCGATGGCCACATCCTCGATATCCAGGTCACCGGGCACGGAGTTCAATACGGCTGCTCGCATGGGAGCACGTTAGGCGAACGGGCTAGCGTCGTCGCATGGTCGAATTACTGGTCATGCGTCATGCGAAGTCGGATTGGAACAGCGGAGCCAGCCGCGACTTCGATCGACCTCTCGCCGACCGCGGCCACAGGGCTGCCGAGCGGATGGCACAGTGGCTCGAAGACCAGGATCTTCAGCCCGATCGGGTCGTGTCGTCGTCCGCCGTTCGGGCGCGAGCCACTGCGGCGTATATCGTCGAGCATCTGGAGATCGCTGATACCGATGTTGAGTTCCGCGACGACCTCTATCACGCTGATGTCGAGGACTGGCTCGCGGTCCTTCGGGAACAATCCGCCGAGCGGATTCTGATCTGTGGGCACAACCCTGGGTTGGATTGGCTGGTCGAGTTCCTCGCGGATTCGAGTCCCCCGGAAACGGCCGACGGGAAGCTCATGACAACCGCGGCCATCGCTCACCTCAGCTTTGACGGTGGATGGCAAAGCGTGTCCGAGTCAGCCGGTCAGCTTCAGTCGCTGGTAAGGCCTCGCGAGCTGCGGCCGAGTTAGGGGGCCGCGGCCTCCTTTGGGTGATGAAGTGCGGACGCATTATCGGTAACCAGCGGTCCCAGCCGTTGTACGTTGCGAGCTGGAGTAGAACTCCTTGAGTTCCGCCCCTCGCGGGCCGAAGGAAAAGGTAATGGTGGGACAGGCGGAGTGGCAGAACTATCTTTTGGGATACCAGGACGGCTGCATTGGTGCGGTCGTACTTGACGAGGGTTTTCGGATTCGAGCCGTGTCTGAGGCGCTACTCGAACAGAGCGGCTACCGCGCCGAAGAGGCAGAGCAGCTGACCGCACTGGATGTCATCCACCCCGACGATGTCGACCGAGCGGCCGAAATCCTTATCGAAGTCCAGGGTATGGCTGGGCAACGATCCGAAGGTATGTACCGCTTTCGATTTCAGGACGGTTCGTACCATCAGCTTTCGGTCCAGCTCAACGGGCTGGGCCCCGAGCACGACAACATCCTTGTCTACCGCTTGTCCGAAGTCTCGGAGCGCCTCCGGCTCGAAGCGTTCGCCGAGGATGTCGTCGACTCGATGCGCATGATCTCGGAGGAACGACCGCTCACGGAATGTATCGACTGGATCATGCGAGTTGGTGAGCGACACATCAACGACGCCACCTTCGCGATCACGGTGTTCTCCGAAGAGGGTGACGTGCGGACGTTCAGCCGTACCGACCTGCCAGAGGTTGTGCGAAGGGACAACGCCGCCGCACACCCGCTCTCGTTGCCGGCCCATGTCCAGCGTGCACTCGACCAGCACAATCGCGGTCCCTGGCGGGCGTTCAATCAGATGGGCACCCTCGACGACTCTCTACCCGGGCGCGTGACCTCGATCCTCGTCGACACGCATCAGGAAGTGCTCGGCTATGTCGAATCCTTTCGTTCCAGTACCGATGAGCCGTCGGAGAGCGAATGGCTGGTGCACGGCCTCATTCGACGGGTAGCGACCGCAGTGATCCAGAGACAACGGCTGGACCTGCAGCTTCGCCGGGCGGCGGATCATGACCCCTTGACCGGCCTGGTGAACCGCAGACGGCTGCTCACCGACATGGAACGGTCAGCCCAACTGGCCGGTTCGGCGATTGTTGTGCTGGACCTCGACGGGTTCTCGTGGATCAACAACACCCTCGGTCATCAAGCCGGCGATGAGACGCTCGCGGCTGCGGCCGCTTGCCTTTCCGACGCCTGCCCCGACGATGCGATCGTGGCCCGGATGGGCGGCGACGAGTTTGTGGTGTGGGCCCCGGCCGTGACGGATGCGAACACGCTCGAGGTGCTGGCCAGCGCGATTTGTGCCTCCATGAACGTTCCGGTCGACCTTGACGGCGAAGAGGTGCTGATTCGAGGTTCCGTCGGTGCTGTCCTTGTTCACCCGACGGAGACCGCAAGCGAAGCCATCGCCCGCGCCGACACGGCCATGTACGTTGCCAAACGCTCGGGCGGAGCAGCGATTCACGCCGCCTAAACGTGCACCAACCGGATCGTGATCTCGGCGGTGTCACCCTGCTCCACTCCCTCGGCGGAACGGACCGCCTTCTTGATCGGGAGCACGTAGGTCTGCATCTCCTTGCTCGGAAACAACGACGTCAGCCAGACGGTGTCGCCAATCTGCACTTCCACCTTGACCGAGCCAAACCCTCCGGTGAGCGACGTGGCGTCCTCGATCGCGTCCGCGTCGTCCATCGGCACGGCCGCGAACACCCACGACCCGTTCGCCGCCCACGGGAACAGCTCGGCGGAGAACGTCAGTTCCACTTATGACTCGGAATCACGCTTCTCGATCAGCTCAAGCTCGTGCAGCTGTGCAAGCGCCTCGTTCACATTGGAGCCGACGGACTCCGACTCGAATCCAAAGACGGCAACAATGTCTTCCGCGATGTCCGCCGCAGATCCCCCAATGGCCAGACACGTCCACACAGCATGGAGCGTCTCGTTGAGCACCATGGGTTCGTCCCATGTGCTGCGATGAAGAACCGTGACTCCACCAATCGAACGCTCGTGCACGTCGCTGGTCGATTGCTGGTACGTGGCTGTCAGATCTAGCTCCGTCACGGGCTTCCTTTTGGTCCGGTCGGGTACCATTATGACTCGTCAGGTTTGGAGCCGAGATCGGAAC
>SHLQ01000105.1 GCA_004282895.1 Acidimicrobiales bacterium | reverse complement strand
TCGATGATGCCGTAGTCCTTGGCTTCCTCGGCGGTGAACCAGCGGTCGCGGTCGGAGTCGGCTTCGATCTGTTCGAAGGTCTGCCCGGTGTGCTCGGCGATGAGCGCCTGCAGGAGCTTCTTGGTCATGGCCATCTGTTCGGCCTGAATGGCGATGTCGGTGGCCTGACCCTGCACGCCGCCGAGGGGCTGGTGCATCATGATGCGCGCGTGAGGTAGGGCATACCGCTTGCCCTTTGCGCCGGCGCCGAGAAGGAACTGTCCCATCGATGCGCCGAGTCCCATGCAGATGGTGCCGACGTCGGGGCCGACGAACTGCATCGTGTCGTAGATCGCCATTCCGGCGGTTACGGAGCCACCGGGCGAGTTGATGTAAAGCCAGATGTCCTTACCGGGATTCTCACCCTCGAGGAACAACATCTGCGCCGAAATGAAGTTGGCGATGTCGTCGTTCACGTCGGTGCCCAGGAAGATAATGCGATCCTTGAGCAGGCGGTTGTAGATGTCCATGCGCGAGACGTCCTCGGTGAGGCTCGCTGCGAAGGGTGTTCCGGGGGTTTCGATGCCCATCATGCTCCTGTTGCCGTGTAATGAACCGGTCGGATCAACCAACCGTTTGTTGAGTGTTGAGGCTATCGGCGCCAACAGGCGAAGGACCGCCAGAATTCCTGACCGGCAAACTACGATGTCAAACGCCACGCGGACGTGGCGGAATTGGCAGACGCGCCAGGTTTAGGTCCTGGTGCCCGAAAGGGCATGGGGGTTCGATTCCCCCCGTCCGCACGACAACATTATGAGTGACCTTCGCCCCACTTCCCCGGCTCCCGCCTCCCAGGTGGCTGCGCTCCTTCGGTCGGCGCCCTTTGGGCTGGTCATTGTTGGCACGGATGGCACGATCGCCGCCGCGAATCTGCAGGCCTCAAGGCTTTTGGGGCCATCACCGCCTCGGGAATTGCCGGGTTTGTACCTGGCCGATCTGCTCGCCGATCCGGGTGATGCCCCATTGCTGGACGAGATGTTGCGCACCGCAGCCACGGGATCTCGCACGCGTCGGGCGTTCCACGTACGTAGTGGTGACATTTTCCGGGTGGTCGAGCTCACGTGCTGGTCAGATCCCGCCGTCCAGACCAACGCTCAGGTCCTGGTGATGCTGTCGGAGGCAGCGGAATCGGATCAGATCGAACTGCTCCGCGAGCTGGTGCGTCGAAATCCGGCCGGGATGGCGCAGCTCGACTCGGACCTGTCGGTCGTGCACATCAACCATCGGTGGACCGAGATCACGGGTCAACCGATCGAAGCTGCAGCCGGTCAGGGCTGGCTCGATGTGGTGGACGTCGACGGACGTGATGACTTCGTCGACGCGCTCTCCCATGCGCTCGAACGATCCGAGGGTCTGCGCGGCCGCCTACGGGTTCGCACCCCGAGCGGTGCACTTCGATGGATAGAGGTGAGCACCACTCCCCTCGATTCGCCGGGTGGAGCACTGCTGTCCTTCGAGGACACCACCGAGGGCCAGGACGCCGTGCGACGGGCCGACGAACTGTCGCGCGTCCTGGAAGCGACCCGCGATCTCGTCGCAATTCTGGGAGCCGATGGCACCAACCTGGTGTGGCTGAACGAGATGTTCGGCGAGTTCCTCCCGGAAGCCGCGCTCGAGCAACCGTTCGTGACCTTCCTCGACGACTATTCCGAGGCAACGTACGTGTCGACGGCCTTGCCGGCCGTTCGCGACTCCGGCACCTGGAAGGGTGAGCTGACAATCGTTCGCAACGACGGCACCACGGTGCCGATGGCAGTCATGCTCGTTGCTCATCTCGACGATTCGGACCAGACCGAAGCCATCTCGCTCGTCGCCCGCGATCTCAGCGACCTGCGCGCCGCCCAAGCGAGGGTTGCCGACTCGGAGACGAGAATGGCGGCGCTGGTTCAACATGCCACGGACCTCGCCGTGCTGGTCGATCGGACCGGCACGGTCGTCTACGCCTCACCTGCCGTCGAGCGGGTGCTAGGGCATCCGCCGGGCACGTTGGACGGCATCGATGTTCTCGAACTGGTCCACCCCGATGACCTCACGCTCGCCTACGACACGATCGCCACCGTGCTCGACACCGAGGGTGAGTCGCGGACGGTGCAGCTTCGGATCGCTCATGGCGACGCCAGCTATCGGCACCTCGACATCATCGCCAACAACATGCTCGACAACACCGCGGTCGAGGGAATCGTGCTCAACGCGAAGGACGTGACCGACCAGGTGGAGGCTGCGGCGCAACTGGCGGCGCACACCTACCGCGATGATCTCACCGGCCTCCCCAATCGCACCCTGCTGCTCGAGCGCATGCGCGAATCGCTGCGGCGTGCCCGTGAACGCCGGTTGCTCGTCGGCGTGCTCTTCCTCGATCTCGATCGATTCAACGTCGTCAACGAATCGCTCGGTCATGCAGCCGGTGACGATCTCCTCAATGAGGTCGCCTCGCGTATCGAAGGTGTGATTCGACCCGGCGACACCGTTGCCCGGCTCGGCGGTGATGAGTTCGCGGTGATCGTGGGCGACATGTTGCGTCGCGGCGACGCGGTCGTTGCGGCGCGACGGATCCGCAAGGCGGTCACCCAGCCCATCAGCATCGGCAGCGACCACACGGTCGTCACGACGTCGATCGGTATAGCGATTGCGGACGGCAGTGAAGAACCTGAGGATCTACTACGCGATGCGGACACGGCCTTGCGCCGGGCCAAGGACAAGGGCCGAGACGTTGCTGTCGTGTTTGATGATCACCTGCGCGATCAGGCGGTCAGACGCCTCGAGGTGGAGAACAAGCTGCGGTCGGCGATCGAACGTGATGCGCTCGAGGTGCACTTCCAGCCGGTGCTCAATGCCCGCACCGGCAAACTCGCCGGCGCGGAAGCCCTCGTTCGTATCCGTGATGAGGATGGCACCTTGGTGATGCCAGGCGAGTTCATCGACATCGCCGAGGACTCGGGCCTGATCGCCATCCTTGGCCATCAGGTTCTCGTGAAGTCCATCCGCCAAGCCGCGCTGTGGACCCGCCAACACGTCCCCGGTCAGGAACCCATGTCGGTGGCCGTGAATGTCTCGGCGCGCCAGCTCAACGACCCCAGCTACCCGGAGCAGATCCGTGCGGAGTTGGAGACTGCCGGTCTCGCGCCAACCCAGCTGTCCCTCGAACTGACCGAGAGTGCGCTCATCGACGGCAACCCGGTCACGGAGCAATCGCTGCAGCAGCTACACGATCTTGGCGTCCACATCGGGCTCGACGATTTTGGGACCGGGTTCTCCTCTCTGGCCTACCTAAAGCGATTCCCAATCAGCTTCCTGAAGGTCGACCGCAGTTTCGTCAACGGCCTCGGCACCGATGAGGACGATTCCGCGATCGTGCGGGCGACGATCGCGTTGGCGCATGGTCTGAATCTCCGTGTGGTGGCCGAGGGTGTCGAAACCGAGGACCAATTGGCGCTGCTGCGTGGACTCGACTGCAACCTGGTGCAAGGGTTCCTGTTCTCGAAGCCCGTCCCGGCCGAGGACTTTCAGTCGTTCCTCGGGATGCGCTGGAGAAGCTGACGAAAAGCGCGTCCCCGGTGTGAGATTGCATGTTTCGCCGCCGGATCCATTTGCGCGAACGTCAGGCCGTTCGCTTCGGCCGGCGCAAAGATGGGGTCGTAGCCAAACCCGCCGTCGCCAGCGCGATGCCGAGTGATCTTTCCGTGGACGACGCCGTGCGCCACGATCTCCGTTCCGTCGGGGTAGGCGAGCAATGCAACGGTCCGGAACGTAGCGCCGCGATTGATTGGTGGCACGTCGGACAACACCGCAAGGGTCTTAGCGACGTTGTCGGCATAGGTTGCGTTCTCCCCGGCGAAGCGAGCGGTGAAGACCCCAGGCGCGCCGTCGAGGTGGTCGATCTCGAGGCCGGTGTCGTCGGCGATCGCGGGCAGGCCCGTCGCCTCCATGACTGCGTGGGCTTTGAGACGCGCGTTTCCTTCGAGAGTGGGCGCGTCCTCGACAACGTCGGACAAATCGGCGGGTCGGGGCAGGATCGCAAAGACGTCGGCCATCAAGACGGCGATCTCCGCCACCTTGTCCGGATTCGCGCTGGCCATGACGACCTGCGGGCGGGGCATCAGCGCGGTGGAAGCTCGGCTGGCGGCTCGGCGAGAACCGTCCGCTGCGCATCCGTGATTCGCCCGATGCCTGCCGCAGCGAGGTCGAGCATTTCGTCGAGCCCACCGCGACCAAACACCGCACCTTCGGCCGTCCCCTGCACTTCGATGAAGTTGCCCTTGCCGTCCATGACCACGTTCATGTCGACCTCTGCCGCCACATCCTCGACGTAGGGCAGGTCGAGCATCGGCGTACCGTTCACGATCCCCACCGAGATCGCGGCACATTCGGTCATCACCGCGTGGCTTTCGAGTTCTCCGGCCTGCACGATTCGGGTGATGGCGTCGTGCAACGCAATGAACCCACCCGTGATGGATGCCGTGCGGGTGCCACCATCAGCCTGCAGCACGTCACAATCGATCACGATCTCGCGCTCCCCGAGCGCCTTCATGTCGACAACGGCGCGCAGCGAACGACCGATCAGGCGCTGAATCTCCTGCGTCCGGCCTGACACCCGACGTCGAATACGCTCCGGGCTCGAACCAGGCAACATCGAGTACTCGGCCGTGACCCAGCCCTTGCCGCTGTCCCGCATCCACCGTGGTACGTCGTCGCTCACCGACGCCGTGCACAACACCCGGGTACGACCGAACGACACCAACGCGGAACCGGCGCAGGTGTCGACAAAGTCTCTGTGGAATGAAAGGGGACGAAGGTCTCCGGCCGTGCGGCCGTCCAAACGGGTCATGGTTGCTCTCCTCGTGCTGGCGCACTGAGGATAGCGGTTTCCCTCCGCCCCAGTGTTCACCAGGACGGAGGGAACTCCTCCGATCAGCGTCGGCCCGCCGCGACCCGCACCATGTCGACGAATTCGTCGAACTCATCGGTGTCGATTTCGCCATCGAGACGTTCGACTTCCTCGAGCAGCTCGTCGAGATCGACCTCGTCGGCGTAGGGGTTGTTCCGGAGCTTCTCGGCGAAGGTGGCCACCACGACCGCATGTTGGAAGTCCTCGTCGGTGCGGCTCCACGTGGGCTCCACATCGCGAAGGTCGATGTCCTCATCGATCTCGGTGACGTCACCGGTCTCCGGATCCTCCCAGCGCAACATGACCACACCGATCTCATCACGGTCGTCGATGTCGACGCCCCGGGCCAGGGTGATTTCGTAGAGGGCCGTGGCCTGATGCCCTGCGCCCAGCTCGCCCGCATCGACATCGTCATTGCGGAAGTCACGATCCAGAACACCACGGTTCTCGTAGCCGAGCAGGCGGTAGTCCTCGACAACATCGGGGTCGAATTCGACCTGGATCTTGGCGTCAATGGCCGCCGTGATCAGCGTCGACGTGAGCTCGTCCCGGAAGAGACGCTTGGCCTCATCGATCGTGTCGACGTAGCTGTAGAAACCATCACCCTGATCGGCGAGCTGCTCCATCGTGGTGTCGTTGATCCCACGAAGGCCGTAGCCGACGGTCACGATGCCGATACCTTCGTCGGCGTCTCGGCGAATGCGATCGGCCAGACGGTCCACGTCGGTGATTCCGGCGTTGGCCAAGCCATCCGAAGCAACGATGACTCGGTTGACGCCGTCGTCGATGAACGACTCGCGGGCGAGGTCATAGCCGGTGTCGAGTCCGGCCTGGAGGTTGGTCGACCCGCCGGAGTCCATGCTGCGAATCGCATCGATGATGTCGTCGCGGTAACGCACATCGGTGGGCTCGAGGATGATGCCCGAGCTGCCGCTGTAGGTGACGATGGCGACGGTGTCGCCGCGGTCGAGCTCATCGACGAGAACCTCGAGCGAGCGCCGCACGAGCGGCAGCCGGTCGTTGGCCGACATCGAACCGGACGTGTCGACCACGAAAGTGAGAGACACGGGAACCCGTTCGTCATCTTCGATTTCGACCGCCTGCACACCGATACGGACGAGGAACGCGTCCTCATCGAAGGGTGAAGGTCCGCCGTCGACCTCGAGGTCGAGGCCGCGACGTGGTGCCCGGTAGTCGTAGGTGTGGGCGTTCACGTACTCCTCGACCCGTACCGACGCCCGAGGGGGTAGCTCACCTTCGTCGAGCAGATACCCGCGGGCGATGCTGTAGGAGCCGGTGTCCACGTCGAGCGCGAACGTCGAGAACGGGTCATCGTCGGCATCGATGAACCTGCGGATGCCATAGTCGGTGAAGCGGCCATCCGAGTCTTGGGTACGCGACGGCACCTCTTCATCTTCGGGCGCCACTTCGACGGTGCCGAAGAGGCCAACGCCATCGTCGGCTTCAGTTTCTGCCGCGTCCTCGTCTCGACCAGCGAACGCCGCATCACCGTCGGTTGACGGCCGCGTCGTGGCTGCGGCGGAATCGTTGGTGTCATCCACCATTGCGTCGTCGGTGAAGACGCTCTCGGCATCACCTCGATCGTCGGACCCACGATCGAACGAGGAGTCATTGGACGTGTCTGACGACGAGCTGTCAGCAAAAACACCTCCCGATGTGGTCGAGTCGGCGTCCGATCCGCACGCGGTGGCTACCAACAGCACCGTCAGCACGATGGCGAGCAAACGCGCCACCTTGCGCCGAAGAGACATCGATGGGACTGGTGTGGTCGTTTGTGTATCCATGCCGCTGTGACGACACGACCAATACCCCTGGTTCCCGCATTCGGGTTACAGAACCGTTACGCCTCTATCGGCAATGTGAAACCGGGGTACGCGAGGTGGATGGCTCCTGGAAACACCTGCTCGGCTTCATTCCGCCGCTCCCGCGGGTCTCCTCCCGGGTTGACGTGAGTCAACACCAATTGGCCCACGCCCGCTTCCGCGGCCCGAAGGCCGGCTTGTCGACCCGAGACGTGAGGTATGTCCTTGTCTTCGAAGTCGATGGTGAGCGACGCCTCATAGATCATGACGTCGATCGGCGCCTCGAACGCCGCTGGCGACCACTCCGGGCCGGTGTCGGCGGAATACACCAGTGCCCGATCGCCATGTTGCACGCGTATGGCCAGCGTTTCGACGGGGTGATCGGTCAGCGAGAACGTGAACGACAGATCACCGATACTGAACACAGATGCCGGATTGATGTCGGTCCACTCGAACGCCGTCTCATTCGCTTCGGGTAGCAACCCGTCGAGCAGGCGGTGTGTCCCCACGGTTCCGTAGACGGGAACGGACGCCTCCATGAAGTACCGGTACGCGTGATAGAGCACCGGCAGCTCGGTCCAATGATCCGGGTGTTCGTGGCTGAGCACGATCGCGTCGAGGTCCTCCAGCTGCACATGACGTTGCAGCTCGATCGAGGACCCTGGGCCGGCATCGAGAAGAACGGTCGTTGTCGGCGAACGCACGAGGTATGAGGAGCACGACGACTCGTCGGAGGAGTACCCGCCGGAGCACCCGATCACGGTGACGGAAAGTGGGGCGTCGGCGGTGCTCATTCGCCCCACGCTTCCACATTGTCGAGCTCGGGTCCCAACAATGATCGGCCGAGACGCTGGAACTCCGCGATGTCCCCCGACGAATGGAACCGAGGCGGTACCGGTTGCGCCGTCCGAATCTCACCGGAACGAAGAAGGCGGCTTCGCACGTGAAACGCGGTCTCGTCGGCGGACGAGACGAGCACGACGTCGCGGCCGAGGACGTCGATGAGCGTGCGCGCAAGAAACGGATAGTGCGTACACCCAAGCAGCAGAGCGTCGACCTTCGCGTCGATGATCGGCGCCAGCAGGCGCTCCGCAAGCACGTGGACCTGATCACTCGCCAGGTCGCCTCGCTCCACGAACTCGACGAACCCGGGACAGGCAGCACACGTCAGACGCATCGTGTCGTCGATCTGCTCCACCGCCTCCTGATACGCGCCGCTGCCGATCGTGCCGACCGTGCCAATGACACCGACGGCGCGCGTCGCCGTCGCCGAGACCAACGCTCGGACCCCCGCATCGATCACCCCAACGATCGGGGTGTCGAAGGTGTCCTGCAGATGATCGAGTGCCGCAGCGGTTGCCGTGTTGCAGGCGACAACGACCAACTTGACGTCATGTTCGTCGATCAACCACCAGGCGATCTCCTCCGCATATCGACGTACGTCGTCGAGCGGCTGTGGTCCGTACGGATATCGACCCGTATCGCCGACATAGATCAGCTGTTCCTGCGGCAGCAGGTCGAGCATCGCTCGCACAATGGTCAGCCCGCCGAATCCGCTGTCGAAGACTCCGATTGGCCGATCATCCATCAGGGTGATCGTAGGTCGCCGTCGATCAGATCGATGGCGAGTTCGGTCGGGTCTGCCCCCGATACCGGAGGGGACGGTGGGAATCGCCACGCCCGGAGATTGGGTGCGAACCCCTGCAACGACACAATGAGTTGCAGCCACACAGCGTCGGGGTCATAGACAAGGGCGTCAGCCAGATCGGTTGCGGACGGCACCGCTGCGGAGACGGGGTGGGAATGCATCACGCCGATCACCTCGTCGCCGCCGTCGACGATCCGAGCCTCGGCATTCATCATTCCCTTGCCATCGAGCGCGAATCGGGTGGGCGAGCGGGCAGCGTTTCGGACCCGCACAATGCCGGAAACCACAATCGGCGCCTCCTGGTCCCACTGGGGCAGCCGTGGCCCCGCCACCAGCCCACACACTTCGGCGGGGAGCACACTGCGTCCCATGGCCATCGCCATGTTTCGCAGGGTCGGGGTCATCACGATCGTCGGCGAACCACCCATGAGACAAGGGTACGGACGGGTGGACCGTTACGATCGGGGCGTGGCGACAAAGAACGCAAACAAACGTGCCAAACACGGCAAGAAGAAGCCGGGAGGTGTTGGTGAGGGCAAGGTGATCGTTGCCACCAATCGCCGCGCTCGCAGGGATTTCGAGATTCTGGACACGTACGAATGTGGGATGGTCCTCCGTGGCAGCGAGGTCAAGAGCCTCCGGGATGCCAACGTGCAACTCGCCGAGGCCTACGGCCGGGTGGACGACGGGGAAATGTGGCTCTTGGGTATGAACATCTCGCCCTATGCCGCCACCGGGTCCGCATCGTTCGGGCATGTCCCCGACCGCCACCGGAAGCTCTTGCTGCGTCGAAGCGAGCTCGACCGAATCGACGCCCGCCTGCAGCGCGAGAACCTCGCGCTCGTCGCGTTGTCCGTCTACTTCCTCAACGGCAGGGCCAAGGTGGAGATTGGCTTGGCGCGTGGCAAGAGGGAGTTCGATCGCCGTCAGGACATCGCCCGCCGAGACGCTGACCGTGAAGCCGAACGTGCCATGTCCCGCGCCAACCACGGGCGCCGCTAGCCACCGGAGGAATCGATGATCAGCAAGACCGCCGCATGGCAGAACCTTGTCGAACACCAGCGGAACCAACAAGACGTCACGCTCCGTCAACTTTTCGCCGACGACCCCGATCGGTCCGCGCGGTTCACTCTCGAATCCGATGGCCTGATCGTTGACGCCTCCAAACACCTGATCACCGACGAGACCGTGTCGCTGCTCACCGCACTCGCCGCCGAAGTTGGGTTGCCCGAGCAAATCGAAGCGATGTTCACCGGGGAGCACATCAACACCACCGAGGATCGGGCGGTCCTTCACACCGCGTTGCGACAGCCGCGCGGAACGAACTTCGAAGTCGATGGCCAGCACGTCAACGACGATGTACACGCAGTGCTCGACCATATGAGCGACTTCGTCACGAGGGTGCAATCGGGTGAGTGGACCGGACACACCGGTCGCCGAATCCGGACCGTCGTCAATATCGGCATCGGCGGCAGCGACCTGGGTCCACTGATGGCGTATCGCGCGCTGATGGCGAGTCGACATCCGGACATCGACGCCCGGTTCGTCTCGAACGTCGACGGCACGCACCTGCATCAGGCGGTGCACGACCTTAACGCCGAAGAGACGTTGTTCGTCATCGCGTCGAAGACATTCACGACACTCGAAACACTCACCAATGCCCGAAGCGCACGCAGCTGGCTGCTTGACGCCCTCGACGGCGATCCCGCCGCAACGGCAAAACACTTCGTCGCGTTGTCCACCAACGCCGAAGGAGTCGCCGACTTCGGCATCGACCCGGCGAACATGTTCGGGTTCTGGGATTGGGTTGGCGGCCGCTACAGCATGGACTCGGCGATTGGGTTGTCGCTCATGTTGGCCACAAGTCCGGAGGCATTCCGCGCGATGCTCGCCGGATTCCACACCATGGACAACCACTTTCGCACGGCACCGTTGGCCGAAAACGTCCCGGTTCTACTCGCCCTCATCGGGATCTGGTATCGCAACTTCCACGGCTGGCCGACCCACGCCGTGCTCCCCTACTGCCAGCTGCTCGACCGTTTCCCCGCCTACCTCCAACAACTCGACATGGAGAGCAACGGCAAACAAACCACGCTCGCCGGAGAACCCGTCGACTACGACACCGGCGCGATCGTGTGGGGCGAACCGGGGACAAACGGCCAACACGCCTTTTACCAACTCATCCACCAAGGAACGACACCGATCCCGGCGGATCTCCTTGGTTTCTTCGAACCGGATTTCCCGGAAGTCGATCACCACGATGCGCTCATCGCCAACCTGCTCGCGCAGGCCGAGGCGCTCGCATTCGGCAAGACCGCCGACGAGGTTCGAGCTGATGGTGTCCCCGACCGACTCGTTGCCCACAAGACGTTCCCGGGCAACCGACCGACCACGATGATCATGGCGAATCGCCTCACACCGTTTGTTCTCGGCCAGCTCGTCGCACTCTATGAACACCGCACGTTCGCTCAAGGCGTGGTCTGGGGTGTCAACAGCTTTGACCAATGGGGAGTGGAGCTCGGCAAGGTCTTGGCCACCGCGATCATTCCCGAGCTGGGGAACGACGGCGACCTTGACCACGACTCATCGACCAATGCGTGGATCGGGCGTTACAGAGACTTCGTCAACCGCAAGTAGACGGCCCGGACGGCGATCGCCTCACGTACCTCCGCATTGCTGCCGTCGACGAAGTCGCGTTTGAAGGCGGAGTCGGTCACCAGAGACACCGCGAACTGCAGCCCGGAGAAGGACGCGACGAAACCTGCGGCAACCAGGTGCAGCTTGGTGAGCACGATCTCATCACCCCGGAAGGAGAACGAGGCGAGCATCTCGTCGTCGAGGGAGTCGAGCGTGGTCCACTGCAGAACGGTGTCCGCCCGGACCGTGATCACACCGAACAGGACGTAGAAACCGAAGATCAACAACGTGACCAGCAACACCTGCGCGGCCAAACCGACAACCAGACGAAGCGTCAGGTTGACCTTCGCCTTTCGGCTCAACGGAACGGCCTGGGGGCGGCCCTCGAAGCCACACGGATCAAACCCCTCGAGCGGCGTGTCGTCTAGTTCCCGGTTGACCTCCTCCCACGAGTCGAACCACTGGAGTTCACCGATCGCACCCCTCATGGCGCCGGTCAGGAAGGACAGGCCAATGAGCACAAGGCCGAAGAGAACGCCAAGGAAGAGGGTGGTCGTGAACCCGTTGACGACCTGCCACACCTCGGCGTTGAGAAACAGGAAGGCCGAAAACAGCAGCATCAACGGCAGGATGCGGCCCAAGAGCTGAACTATCTGGCTGAGATAGGTCCACATCAGAATCAGACCCCATCGCGTCATCGACAGCAGCCCCCAGGCGACGACGATGTACGTGCCGACCAGCAACGCCACGTTGAGCCCGATCACACCGACAAAACCCCAGAAGTCGTTGTGGCCACCGATTAGCGCCAAGACCGGCGGCACGAACACGAACAACCCCAGCTCACCGGCTTCGATGTCGTTCGGGCGAGCGAACGGCGAGCGCCCGCGAAATCGATTCAGCAGGGCAACTGCGGTGAGAACAACACCGAGACCCAGAAGAAACGCTGCGGCTTGAGCCCAACCGGCCAGACTGCCACCGAACGTCAGCGCCAGCTCGGCCAGGAAGACGAGGGTGAGGAATTCGACTGTGCGCGTCCACACATCCTCAGACGCGGTGTAGTCATCGATGAAGTGCGGAATGCCGTTTCCTATGAACCACGCTTCGCACTCGTCGAGAAGCTTCTCAGTCTCAGGATCGCCCTCAGGATCGCTCACAAACCGCCCCGCGCATGTCGATGTGCGAGATGCTGACCTCACCGCCCTCAGGTAGTGCGGCGGCCACCGCTTCGGCCTGCGCTGGTTCACACAACGCGGCGGCAGTC
>SHLQ01000104.1 GCA_004282895.1 Acidimicrobiales bacterium | reverse complement strand
GTGGCGTTCACCATCGCCCGAGCCTCTGACCCTGAGAGCAGCCGAACATCCTCCTCGGCCAGGCCCATCGCATGCTCATGGGCGACGGCATCGATCATTCGTTTTGCCTGTGGTTTGTTGCGAGCAAGATAGACCGAGCCGCCCTTGGCGTAGCCACAGTCGATACCTTCGGCGTCTGCCACGCGACCGACCTCATCGACGGTGTCGTGCATGGCGCGAATGAGACGCAGCGCCGACTCGGGCGTGCCGTGTTTCGCGTAGCCGTCGATGCCCGCCACCAGCTCCCCTTCGCACCAACCCCCATTACGTCCCGATGCGCCGAAGCCACAGACATCCCGCTCGAGTACGGCGATACGCAGCGCAGGGTCCCGTTCCACCAGGTAGTAGGCGGTCCAGAGTCCGGTGAACCCGCCGCCGACGACCGCCACGTCGTAGTCTGCGTCGCCACGAAGCGGGTTCGTTGGCGAAAGCTCGTCATCGACGAGCGTGTCCAACCAGAGCGACAGAGACGAGTAGTCGGTGTTCGTCACGTCACCCGGTGTAGCCCGGATTCGGCCAGACGATCAAAACGGCGTTGTGGCCCACCGACTCGTCGTCGAGATAGTTGGCGATTGCACCCCGAGGTTCGAACCCGTTTCCCATTTGAAACGTCAGGGTCGGGTCGGTCAGCTCACCCGCCGCCACCTTGGTGATGTATTCGTCGGCGGTCATCTCATCGATGTGGTCGGCGTAGCCAGGGATGACGCCGCCGGCCACGATCCCCGCCTTGTTCGCGGCCCGCACGTACTCCTTGCGCAGCTCGTACAGCCTCCGACCCACGCCTCGCCCCCGATACTCGGGATACACGCTGATGTCGGTCCCGTAGTACCACGGGTTGTCCGCTCGGTGCGCGGTGTTGCCATCGGCATCTTCGGTCACGTCAGCCAGTGAATGCTGGGTGTGCTCGAAGTCGAAGTCGACGAGGATTCCGAGGCCCATCCCGATCGGACGGCCGTCGTCGAGAGCCACGAAGTTCCCTTCGGGGAAGAGGTTCGCAAGCTCGATGAGCTCGTCCTCGTGATACAGGTCGCCCGGGTCGATCGTGTGGAAGACGGACAGCTCCAGCTCCTCCAGTGCCTTTGCGTACTCGGCCGAGAGTGTCACATACGTGATCTCGCTCACGGAAACTCGATCTTCTCGAACTCGTTCATCGACGGCAGGCCCCAGCACGCCCAGAACTCCTTCGTCCTGGGTCGCATCACGGTCGCTCCGCTTGATTCGACGTGGTACGGGTCGGTCGCGACCTGACAGACGGCGTCGGGTTCCCGTGTGAGCTCCATCAGATCCTCAGCCTCGATGTCCTGACGCTCGAGAAAGGCTTGTGCGGTTTCGAGTCGCCGGATCGACGAATCCTGCAACACGTCGGCGCGTGGGCCCTGGACGGCTGTTGTCTCAGGCTCGAGCGTGTGATTGGTATGCACGAGCGCATCGACGCTGAGCCCCTCCACAAGACGGACCGTTGGCATGGCCTCGATGCTGTACCCCTCCCCCGTTGCGTCGAACACGAGATAGTTGTGGCCGCCGGCAAGGTCCGCACCAAGGACCACATCGCGCGCATCATCCGCATCCGGTTGCATCAGCGCGTCGCGGACCACGTTGGTCCAGACCACACCTCTCTGCCCGTCGATCGACGTGATGTTGTTGATACCCACGCACACACCGAGTTCGTTCATCCCGATCTGTCCCAACGCACCAACGGTGGTGAAGACCAAGGCGTCCGGTCCGTCGACGGGTTGCACCCGAAAGAGCACAACATGTTCGGTGGCGGAATCATGCATGTCCCAGGTCTGGCCGAAGAAGCCCTGACCGTTGGCCCGGTTGTCGGGGACGATGAAGGCCGTGCAGTCGTCCTCGATCACCGATTGGGGATGGTCGCCGCCGAGCACCGACCGCACGGTGTCGACGAAGTCGGTGAACCCACCAACCACGACCGCTTCGGCTGGAGAGATCCCTGCGGCGGACGCCATCGCGAACATCTCGGCGTTCAGCGCCGGCGAGTGGGCCTCGTGCGCCGGAAGCATGGATTCGGCGATTTCCAGTACCGCACCGCGGGCCATGTGTCCGCCGCTCCAGTCGCCGTTCATCACAATCTGGATGCGGTCCTCGGTGTAGTGACGAATCTCCTCGGCGAACATCGATCCGTGTCGGTGCCCCATTTCCTCGGGTGATCCGGCGAGATCGATGACTCTCATTTCAGGACGTTGCATCCACGCATCTTGCACCCAATTTGTGGGCCGTGCAACCGAATCAGTTGCACAAGTGCAAGCCATGGTGTTGAATCCGTTGAGCGAAGGAGCATCCAATGTTGTCATCCGAAGAGTTGAAGTCCGCAGCCGAGCGCCACGTATGGGGACACTTTTCTTCCCTCGGCAAGAGCGTCGACGGCACCACCGTCATCGATCGTGGTGAAGGTGCCTACGTCTGGGACAGCGATGGCAAGCGGTACCTCGATGGTCTTGCTGGCCTCTACACAACCCAGGTCGGCTACGGGCGACGTGAACTCGCCGAGGCGGCCGCAGAACAGATGGAGAAGCTGGGCTTCTTTCCCATGTGGACCTATGCCCACCCGACCGGCGTCGAGCTCGCCCAACGAATTGCTCACCTCGCCCCCGGCGACCTGAACCGGGTCTTCTTCACGAGTGGTGGCTCCGAGTCGGTCGAGTCCGCGTGGAAACTCGCACGCCAGTACTTCAACGAGATCGGCCAACCCGACCGCACCAAGGTCATCAGCCGAGACCTGGCATATCACGGCACCAGCATGGGAGCACTTTCGATCACCGGCCTCGACTTCGCCAAGGAGCCGTTCGAGCCCCTCGTACCCGGTGCCATCAAAGTGCCGAACACGCAGGACTTCCTGAACGAGACCCCCGACGATCCACACGGTGCTGGCCAACGAGCCGCCCAGGCGATCGAAGACGCGATCATTGCCAACGACGCATCGACCATCGCCGCGGTCTTTCTCGAACCGGTCCAGAACGCCGGCGGTTGTTTCGTACCGCCGGACGGCTACTTCGATGCTGTCCGCGAGATTTGCGACCGCCACGGCGTGTTGCTCGTCAGCGACGAAGTCATCTGTGCGTTCGGGCGGCTCGGCTACATGTTTGGCTGCGAGGCCCTCGGCTATCAGCCCGACATCATCACGACTGCGAAAGGCATCACCTCTGGTCATCTGCCGCTCGGCGCAATGATCGTCAGCGACCGACTGGCCAAACCGTTCGAGAAGCCGACCACGGCCTTCCAACACGGATTCACCTTCGCTGGTCACCCGGTCAGCTGCGCCGTCGCCCTCGCCAATCTCGACATCTTCGAGCGAGAGGGGCTGCTGGAGAACGTACGCACCAACGCCCCCGCGTTCCGAGCCGCCCTCGACACGCTCGCCGACCTGCCGATCGTCGCCGACGTGCGAGGTATGGGGTACTTCTACGGAATCGAACTGGTCAAGGACAAAGCCACAGGCGAACAGTTCAGCGAAGAAGAAGCACAGGACTTGCTCCGCGGTTTCCTGTCTCTGCGCCTGGCCGAGTTGGGCCTGCTGTGCCGCGCTGACAGTCGAGGCGAACCGGTCATCCAGCTATCGCCGCCCCTGACGATCGGACCAGACGAGATCGAGGAGATGACCTCAATCCTGCGCCAGACCCTCATCGAAGCCAGCGACCGCATCAGCTGAGCATGACCCGGACCGACCTCGACGCCACCGACAAGGCGATAATCAGCGAATTGCAAAACGACGGCCGACTTCCCTACTCGCAGCTCGGCGCGCGGGTTGGGCTGTCCGAGGCGGCCTCACGCCAGCGCGTGAACCGGCTCACCGAACGCGGCGTTCTGTCGATTGTCGCGGTCACCGATCCGATCAAACTGGGTTATGGCTATCAGGCGATGTTGGGCATCACGGTCCACACGACGGTGGCCGAGACGGCCGACGCGCTCGCAGAAATCGAAGAGGTCGAGTATGTGGTCATCACCGCCGGGCACTACAACGTAATTGCAGAGGTGCTCTGCACGGACGCGGAACACTTCCTCCGGGTTATCGATGAGAAGATCCGGGCCATCGAGGGGATTGGGACCGTGGAGACACTCACGTACCTTCGTCTGGTCAAGCAAACGTACAACTGGGGGACGATGTGAGTGACGTGACGACGGGTTCGGCTGCGGTTGAACTCCGCAACGTAACCAAGAGATTCGACGAGGTTGTCGCCGTCGACGCCATCGATCTGACGATCGCGGACGGAGAGTTCTTCGCACTGCTCGGGCCGTCCGGTTGCGGCAAGACCACCACCCTGCGAATGATCGCCGGGTTGGAGTTTCCCACCGAAGGCAGCCTGAAGATCTTTGGTGACGAGGTCGGCACGCTCCCGCCCAACAAACGTCCGGTCAACACGGTGTTCCAGAACTACGCACTGTTTCCCCACATGAACGTCTTGGACAACGTGGCGTTCGGTCTGAAAATGCAGGGAGTCGACAAACACGAGGCCCGCAGCCGCGCGCAGGAATCGATCGGCCTCGTCCAACTGGGTGGAATGGAAAAGCGAAGGCCGAGTCAACTGTCTGGCGGCCAACAGCAGCGTGTGGCTCTTGCTCGTGCCTTGGTGAACGAGCCAAAGGTGCTGTTGCTCGACGAGCCACTCGGCGCGCTCGACCTGAAGCTCCGTCAAGAGATGCAGAGTGAGCTCAAGTCGCTGCAGCAGGAGCTCGGCGTGAGCTTCGTTTTCGTCACCCATGACCAAGAGGAGGCGCTCACCATGAGTGATCGCATCGCCGTCATGGACAAGGGCGAACTGCTTCAGGTCGGATCACCCGAGCAGATCTACGAGCACCCCGCCAACCGCTTCGTCGCCGACTTCATCGGGCAGACGAATCTACTCGAAGGCACGGTCGCCGACCACGAAACCGTGGTGCTCTCCAACGGCACCCGCATTGCAGCCCATTCTGATCTCGCCGCAGGGAGTGCTGTGGCACTGAGCCTTCGACCCGAGCGAGCATCTTTGCACTCCCGAGGTCAGGATGTGACCGACGGGGCGAACGTTGATGGTGTCGTAGCGCGCGTTACCTACCTTGGCAACGCGCTCGTGTACATCGTCAATCTCGATTGGATGGAGATCGAGGTACGGGACGAAAACAATCCGGGAGCCGACCGGTTCCATGAGGGCGACGAGGTGTCCGTGTTGTGGTCGACCGAATCCGTGTCGGTGGTGACCAACTGATGACCACCTTGGACCACGTCGTCGGAGAGGTTGCGACACCGGAGTTCGAGCATGCCAACGAGCAGCTCAAGCGTCGTCGGGGATTCCTCATGGCGTTGCCGGCATACGCCTATCTCGTTGTGTTCTTCGCGCTGCCTCTGGTCTTCGTCGTCATCTACTCGTTCGCCACGCGCAACCGGTTCGGCGGAACGGACCTCGCTGGATGGAACCTCGATTCCTACCAACGTCTCTTCACCGACGATTTGGTCGGCACAATTCTTGCCCGCTCGCTCTGGCTTGCGCTCCTGACGACGGTCATCTGCCTGGTGATTGCCTACCCGTTTGCGTACTACATGTCGACGCGACCTGAATCGGTGCGGAACCTCATGTTGGTGTTCGTCATGATTCCGTTCTGGACGAACTTCCTCGTGCGTAACTACGCCTGGCGCGTCATTCTCGGCACGGACGGCCCGCTCAGCCAAACCACGGAGTTCCTGGGACTCGGACCGCAGAAGTATCTGTTCACATCGACGGCAATCGTCTTGGGAATGGTCTATGGATTCCTGCCGTTCATGGTCCTTCCGTTGTATGCGGCAATCGAACGAATCGACCATGGCTTGCTCGAGGCCGCCCGCGACCTCTATGGCACTGGCGTGCAATCGTTCCGCCACGTACTGCTCCCGTTGTCGATGCCGGGCGTCATCGCTGGCTCGATTTTGGTGTTCGTGCCCAGCCTCGGTGCGTACGTAACACCAGAAATTCTGGGTGGGGCGAAGACGAAGCTTTTGGGCAGCCACATCGTCACGCAGTTCCTCGAGGCGCGCAATTGGCCCTTTGGCGCGGCACTGTCGTTCGTGCTCATGGCCGTGATGTTGGCCACCACCATCATCTACTTCCGGAAGGGAGGGCGCACGCTATGAGCGGCACCGTGGCTGAGCCAAAAGGTGCAACCAAGCGCACCCTCCAAGGCCTCTCCGGGCTCGTCTACTTCTTCTTCTACGCGCCGATCATCTTGCTGGTCATCTTCTCCTTCAGCGACAACCGCAACGTCGGCGTGTGGGGTGGCTTCACGCTCGATTGGTATCGCGAGTTCGGCGAGAGCAGTGGCACCCAGGATGCGTTGTGGAATTCGGTGCAGATTGGGCTTGTCTCCACCGCAGTGTCAGTCGTTCTGGGCACACTCGCCGCTCTCGCACTCGAACGATTTACCTTCCGTGGCAAACAGGTTTTCGACGCATTGCTGTACCTGCCGATCATCATTCCCGACGTGACGATGGCCGTGATGCTGCTGCTGTTCTTCGCGCAGATAGCAGAGTGGTTCGGAATCACCAAGGGCTTCGCCACAATCACCCTCAGCCACATCGCCTTCAGCATCAGCTTCGTGTCCATCGTGGTACGGGCGCGTCTTGCCGGCATGGACGACAAGCTCGAGGAAGCGGCAATGGACCTCTACGCCACCCGCTGGATGGCGTTCCGTCACGTCACGCTGCCGCTGATCATGCCCGGCATCCTCGGCGGGGCGTTGCTCGCCATGACGCTTTCGCTAGATGATGTCGTCATCACCCAGTTTGTAACCGGACCAGGATGGAACACGTTGCCAGTCTTTGTATTCGGCCTGATTCGTAGGGGCGTCACCCCGCTGATCAACGCCGTATCAGTCGTAATGCTGGTTGCCTCGATGGGGCTCGTCGCCTTGTCGTTGATAACCGATCGGGCGCGATCCAGCGACAGCGCCACGTAAACCACCTGATCGCCTGTAAGAATCACCACGAAACCATTTGAGCTCTGCTCAAGGGAGGGAACAATGAATATCCGAACAATCCGACTCCTCGCAGTCGCACTTGCCACTGCGCTGGTAGCCGCAGCATGTGGTGGAGGCGGCGTGGAGTCAACGGCCAGCGATTGCGCAGTCGGGGAAACCGACGGCGATCTGGCGCTCTACAACTGGGCTGAATACATCGACGAGGAGCAGCTCGCCGAGTTCGAATCCGAATTCGGCATCAGTGCCTCCATGACTACCTATGACAGCAACGAAGCCATGCAGCCGATCATCTCGGCCGGCAACTCGGGTTTCGACGTCGTTGTTCCATCCGACTACATGGTCGGAATCCTGATTCAGGCCGAGGCCATCCAGCCGCTTAACCAGGACCTCATTCCGAACAAGAGCAACGTGCTCGGCAGCTTCCAGGACCCAAGTTACGACCCGGGCCTCGAATACTCGATGCCCTATCAGTGGGGTTACACCGGCATCGCCGTAAACACCGCTGCTATCGGCGACGACTACCCCCGCTCCTGGGACATTGTCTTTGGTGACTATGCCGATCAGTACAACGGCCAGATCAGCCTGCTGAATGACCCTCGGGAAACAATGGGTGCTGCGCTGAAGTCGTTGGGCTACTCGCTCAACACCACCAACCAGGACGAGCTGGACGAGGCTACCCAAGTCCTCCTGGACGCCAAGGACAACGTGTCGGCATTCAATACGGATTCCGCCGACGAATTGCTCACCAGCGGTGAGACCGTAATTGGTCACGGCTACTCGGGTGACATGTTCACGCAGTTCCTCGAGACCGACAATCCCGACGACTACGTCTTCTTCGTTCCTGAGGAGGGCGGCGTTCGCTGGGTCGACAACATGTCGGTCGTGTATGACGCACCGCACCCGTGCACGGCGCACACGTTCATCAACTGGCTGCTCGGTGCTGAGGAAGGCGCGGCGCTGTCCAACTGGAACTACTACGCCACGCCGAACGAGGCTGCGATCCCGTTGCTCGATGAGGATCTGAATGCGTTCCTCACCGATGACTCGGTGCTCGTCGGAGGTCTTGACAGCGTCGAGGCCCTGTCGGACACGGGCGACTTCGAGCTGCAATACATCGATGCGTTCGACACGGTGAAGGGCTAACACGTACACCAGCTAGTCCAACAAGTAGTGAGATCGAGGGTCGGTGGCTCAGCCGTCGGCCCTCGGTCCGTTTTACTGCGCTGGAAGCGCTTCGATGATTGGTTTGCGCCGGTGCTGAAACAGCAGTGACGTACGTTCGTCGAAGACACCTTCGACACCACTGATCTGATTCAGGATCACGGCTTGCAGCGCATCGGTGTCCGCCACTGCCAGATGGATGACGGCGTCCTCGACGCCGGTGATGAGATCGATGCCGATGGTTTCGGGCAGGCCCCACATGTGGTTCAGGAAGTTCGAGATGATCTCATCGCTCTTGGGTTGCAGCCGCACGAACACCAACGCCTGGAGACCGCGGCCGAGCGCGCTCAGGTCCACCTCAGCGTGATACCCCGTGATCACTCCGGTTCGTTCCAGTTCGCGGACGCGACCCAGCGTCGTCGATGGAGCAAGGCCAGCTTTGCCAGCCAGCGCACGATTCGTTTGGCGGGCATCGCGCTGCAGTTCGTTGATCAACAATCGGTCAGTTGGGTCAAGCACACTCATCAGACGTTCGTACCCCATTCGGCGGTGAGGGCCGTTTGACTACCACTCGATGAACTAGTGGAACGCTCACGGCCATATCTCTGAATGATATTCGAACCACTCGACGGTTACTCGAATAAACGTGATACTTGTCACACCAACGAACACAGAGGTTCACATGACTGCAGTGGAGAACTACCAACTCAGCGATCGCTTCGTCGCTGACGAGGGGACAGTATTTCTCACCGGGATCCAAGCCCTCGCCCGACTGCCACTCGAGCAGTTGCGGGCCGATCGCCGCGCCGGACTTCGCACCGCCGCGTTCGTGTCGGGCTATCAAGGCAGCCCCCTATCCGGGTATGGCGACGCCGCGCGCAGCGCAGCCAAGACCCAGCCCGACCTTCCGTTGAAGTTTGTCCAAGGCCTCAACGAGGAGTACGGGGCGACCGCGGTGATGGGGTCTCAGCTGTCCACATCGAGACCGGACGCGAAGTTCGACGGTGTGATTGGCATCTGGTACGGCAAAGCGCCCGGAGTTGACCGCGCGGCCGACGCCCTTCGCCATGCGGTGTTCGCCGGAACGTCCATGCACGGCGGTGCGGTGGCGATCGTCGGCGACGACCCGAACGCAAAGTCGTCATCGATTCCGTCGTCGTCGGCCGGGCTCATGGCCGACATGCACATGCCGGTTCTGTATCCCGGTGATCCATCCGAGGCACTACACCTTGGACGACACGCCATTGCGTTGTCCCGCGCCACCGGCCTGTGGGTCGCGCTGAAGATCGTGGCCGACGTGGCCGATGCAACCGCGAACGTGCAACTGGATCCGGATGGCTTCAACCCGACGTACCCGCTGGTCGACGGCGAGCGCTACCAGCACATCCCCGACGGTCGGCTCATGACCCCACATACGATCGAGCTCGAGCGCGAAATGGTGCAAGTTCGCTACGAGCTCGCCCGCCAATACGCCGCGGAGAATGCCCTCAACCAGGTCGCCGTCAACCCGAGCGACGCGTGGATCGGCATCGTCTCCTCGGGAATCACCTACCGCGAAGTCCGAGAAGCACTGGCCCGACTCGGACTCGATACCGATGCCCATGTCTCCAACGCGGGAATTCGACTTCTGAAAATGGGAATGCCCCTCCCCTTCAACGCCGCGACCGTTCGATCCTTCGCCCAGGGGCTCCAGCAGATCCTCGTCATCGAGGAGAAGAACCCGGGCATCGAGTCCCTTTTGAAGGATGGCCTGTACTCCCTGGCCGAGCGCCCGGTGGTTGTTGGCCGTCGGGATGAGGCCGGCGAGTTTCTCGTGCCGGGGTACGGCGCACTCGATGCGGACACGCTCCTCCCCATCCTGCGCGGTCGCCTCGAAGATCGTCTCGGTGACCGGCTGACGCCCGCCAAGAAGGAGCGGGTACGGATCCCTGTCGGGGTGCAACGGGCCCCGTTCTTCTGCTCCGGGTGCCCCCACAATCGCAGCACGCAAGTTCCTGATGGTTCGCTCGTTGGTGTGGGCATCGGCTGTCACACCATGGCGATTCTTATGGACCCGGATCGAGTCGGAGACCCCGTGTCCCTGACGGCCATGGGCAACGAAGGCACGCAGTGGATCGGCATGGCCGACTTCGTCGACACCAACCACCTCTTCCAGAACCTGGGCGACGGCACCTACTTCCACTCCGGGCAGCTGGCGATCCAAGCGGCGATCGCTGCCGGGATCAACATCACCTACAAGATTCTGGTGAATGGCACGGTGGCCATGACCGGTGGGCAGGACGCGACCGGCGAGGTCGACGTGCGGACGATCGTGCGGAATCTGGTCGACCTTGGTGTCGCTCGGGTGATCGTGACGACCGAAGAGACTGGCCGATACGGACGCGGCGATTTCCCGAATGGTGTCGACGTCTGGGATCGGACCCGCATCATCGAAGCCCAGGAAGAGCTGGCCCAGATCCCCGGCGTCACGATCATGCTGCACGAACAAGCCTGTGCGGCCGAGGCCCGCCGAGCCCGCAAACGCGGTCTGGTCGAGACACCAAAGCAGCGGGTCGTCATAAACCACCGCATTTGTGAGGGCTGCGGCGACTGCGGTCAGGTGAGCAACTGCCTGTCGGTGCAACCGATGGAGACTCCATTCGGCCGCAAGACGCACATCGACCAGACCACGTGCAACCTCGACTACTCGTGTCTCGAAGGGGACTGCCCGTCGTTCATGACCGTCACCGAAGGCCAACCGTCGCGGTTGCAACGGTGGTTGCAGCGTCGGGCCACAGCCAAGGCGACGAAGGTGAGCCCGATACCGGAGGCGTCGACACCACCGTCGCTGCCTGAACCAGTACCCGTTGTCCCGACCGACGACTTCAATATGCGGATCACCGGCATCGGCGGCACCGGTGTCGTCACGGTCGCGCAGGTTCTCGGCACCGCGGCGATGCTCGATGGGTTCTACGTACGCGGCCTCGACCAGATCGGCCTGTCCCAGAAAGCCGGGCCCGTCGTCAGCGACGTACGTTTGTCCAAGTCTTCCCCTTCGTTCACGAACCGGCTCGGCGAAGGCCAGGCCGACCTGCTGATGGCGTTCGATCAGTTGGTCGCCGGATCCAATAGCGGCCTGCTGACATCAGATGCCGACCGGACGGTCGTGGTCGGCTCCACCTCGGGCACACCAACAGGCGAGATGATCACCCACCTCGACATCACTCTCCCGTCACCGGATGAACTCGAGGACCGTATCGGTGAGGAAACCCACGGCGAACAGCACTGGGCCGATGCACAAGCGATAACCAGCGAACTGTTCGGCCAGTCCACGACGGCGAACATCTTTGTGGTTGGCATGGCGGTACAGGCCGGAGCACTTCCGATCAGCCCAGAGCGAGTGGAGGAAGCAATCACACTCAACGGTGTGGCGGTCGACGCGAACACGGCCGCCTTCCGATGGGGTCGAGCGCAGATCGCCGACCCGGCCGCTGTCGACGCAGCCCGCGGGTCCACCCAACTCGTCGAGGGCCATGATGAGGAATCGGTCAGCGACGCGATCGCCTCTCGAATCCAGAAGCTCGACGTCGGCGAGGTTGAGGCACTGACCCGTTTCGGATCAGAGTTGGTGGCGTGGGGCGACGAGTCGACTGCACTCGGCTGGTTGGACGTATTGGACCAGGTTCGGTCCGCAGAGATCGCGGTGGATCCGGACGAGACTCGCCTCACGAAGGCGGTCGCCGCGAACCTGTTCAAGCTGACGGCGTACAAGGATGAGTATGAGGTCGCCCGGCTCATGTTGGATGACGACGGGATTGGTGAGGCCATCGATCTTGCGTCCGACGGTCGAACCGTCGCATGGAAACTCCACCCGCCGATGCTGCGAGCCCTTGGCATGGACCGCAAGCTGGCGATTCCGATAAGTGCGGCGCCGATGATTCGTCAGCTGGCGAAGCGAAAGGACCTCCGAGGCACCGCACTCGATCTGTTCCGATTCCCGGAGATTCGACAGGTCGAGCGGGAGCTGGTCGGTGAGTACGTCGCCGCCATCACCACGGTGCTTGCGTCCCTCGATCGAGACAACGTCGACTCCGCGATGGCGCTCGCCGAACTCCCAGACCTGGTCCGCGGCTACGAGGACATCAAGCTACGCAACGTCGAGATCTACCGTCGCGAACTCGCCGAACACCTCGCCGCGTTCCAACCCGCCGGCCGCAAAGGGGT
>SHLQ01000103.1 GCA_004282895.1 Acidimicrobiales bacterium | reverse complement strand
TGTCGGATCGGTGTTCCTGGCGTGCATGTCATGATGGCCTCCAATGCTTGGTTGCCTTACTTCTTCGATGCCGATCGCAGAATCCGTCGCGGGCGGCGAGAAAACTTCCGCGGATGCGACGGACTAGCGGCGATGGCAACGAAGAAGACAGTGTGCCCAAAGCATCGCGCACCCTTCTGTCGTCGACACCCGAGCGTCGCGCGGCCGTCGTCGGATTGGAAGAACTGTTCGACGAGTCGTACGACAGCATCGTCCGATTCTGCGTGGTGCGATCCGGCTCGTCGTCCGTAGCCGAGGACATCGCTTCCGCCACGTTCGCGGATGCCGCCCGAGTCACCGCAGCCGGCGATGGGAATGACGTCGACGTGCCCTGGC
This sequence comes from Acidimicrobiales bacterium, assembly GCA_004282895.1. Classification (GTDB taxonomy): domain Bacteria; phylum Actinomycetota; class Acidimicrobiia; order Acidimicrobiales; family SHLQ01; genus SHLQ01. Next base: position 11,985 of record SHLQ01000103.1, on the reverse strand, counting down.
TCTACATGGTTGCGCAGCGCCGGCTGATCGACCATTGGCGCAGCGCCGAACGTCACCGCAACCGCATCCGTCGCCTGATCGAGTGGCGTGCAGTCGATGACACGGTTCCACTCGTCGACGATCCCACTCCCGCGCTTGTGCAGCAGGCGCTGGCATCGTTGCCTGATCGACAGCGTGCGCTGCTCACACTCCGCTACCTCGACGATCAGTCGGTCGCCGACATCGCGGAGGCATTCGACCTCAGCTACCGAGCAGCCGAATCCGCGCTCGCCCGTGCCCGCAAGTCCTTTCTCACCGCCTGGAGGGATGTCCAGTGACTCCACCCGAACTGAACGATCCAAAACTCACCGAGCTCCTCGAGCTGGCCTCGGCCGCCGTCGAAGTCGACCCGGCAGCGAAGGCCCTCGCCCGCACCGCAATGGTCGCGGCATTCAACGATGGGGCCGGAGACGTCGCCGGTTCGGTGCGGCCGCCCGAAACGACCGCACACGGCCCGTCAGGAGTTGCCGAGATCATCCGTCTGGCGGAGCGACCACGTTCGCGTCCAGCTTGGGGCCTCGCCGCAATGGGTGCCGCCGCCGCAATCGTTCTGGTTCTCGTCGCCGTCGCGGTGGGCGATTCCCGCGAGGTCGTGGTCACCTCGCCTCCTGAAACCTCGGCTCCAGCTGTATTTGACGAGACCGAGGCCGAGGCCACGCCGCTGTCGTCGGCTGGCGCCGGGGTCGTTCTGACGCCCGACCGCTATCGCAGTGAGCTCACCGGCGCAGCAATCGCGTTCGACCTCGACAAGTCATACCGCCTGCTCGACCTTGGCCCTGGACGCATCGTCCTCCAGCGGGCCAACGACCCCGATGCCGGCACGATCACGCTCGCCGAAGCTCCAGGACCAGTAGGGGCCACCGACCTCGAGCAATGGGCCGCATCGAACGGGCTGATCGCCGATTCGTTCGGCACGCCGACACTGGGGGTCGAGGTTCCTGCCTACCGGCTCTCGGGCGAGCTCGGCGACTGCGAATTCGCTGAGCCATGTCTGGATCTCATCGCCCCGAGTCAGGGCGAGCCCGTCCGCACCACGGCCGGCGCCTCCACCCTCGTAATCGAGATCCCTCTCGAGGGCCGCTCGTTCTTCGTGGTCGTCGCCGACCTCACACCGTCGACCCAGCTGCAGGACTCCAGCTTCGACCTGGTCCGATCGCTCACCATCAGCGGCGCGCAACCTGTCGGATAACACACTGTCCAAGTCGAGATCACGGGTGCAGGCTCCGGACCTCTCCTTGGTTGTGTTTCCTCAATCGGTCGGAGTCGGCTGTCGATGGATCGTCATGGCGAAACCCCCACTGCCGCCTTTTTTGGCAGGCGCGATCTTCACGGAAGAAGAGTTCGCGTTGATAGTGGCGATTGCGATAGCTGTCCTGCTCGTCGGCGTCTTCGCGTTCGTCCTCTTTCTTCGATCCTCGTATCGACTGGCGACACGCGAGGAGAAATCCAGTTCGGACAAAGCGGTCGTCATAATTGGGCTTCTCCTTCTGATGCTGCCGGCCGCGTCATGGATCGATGGAGCAATCGAACGAGCGGGACGAGGTGGCAAGGAGGAGACGGCCAAGCAACTCATCAACGAAGTCACGGGCCGGCCAGCAACTGACTTCGAGCAGGGCTGGTGGCACGACTTCCACGACTGCTCGTTCTACAAAACCGACATCATTGGAGCGAAGCGCAATTACAGCACGGCGGACAACCTGCGACTCAACAACCAAACCATCCGTACGGAGGCTGCACTCTTCGAGGCGTCGGGTTGGGAGGTCACCCGATATGCGGCGACCGACAAATACTCGGGGTTCGCGTTTCGAGCCGACCTTGATGACCATGCCCTGGCGCTCTATGAGTGGGGAGGTCTTGGATACAGCTATCAGGACTCCAGCTGCCCAGCGAGGACGGGAGACATCCAATCTGGGCGAGTCGAAGTCGCGGAGTTTCCTCCGTCCGGATAGGGCTCGCTCCTCTTCCGCCTCGCCGCCGAGAAGCTCAACATTGATGACGCACACGCGCTTCGCGGGTCGGGGTGGGAATCCGACCTCGATGAGCTCCGCTCCAGCCGAAGTTTGTGATTAGACGAGCGAGCTCAAATCATTGGGCGTGCGCATCGCGAGGTTCGTCGTGTAGCCGACGGACAAACCGTCCGCCTCGAGGGCGTCGACAAGTGTCGTGAGCAGCTTCGAGACATAGATGGGCTCTTCTGAGCGATCTCGGATGAATGCATACGCCCGATAGACGACGGCGCTGTCGGCCACATCCTCGAATGCAATGAACGCCTTCTTCCCGGGGACGTTCCACGGGAGCTCGGCAATCACTCGGTCCATGATCTCCACCGCCCGGCGGCGATCCGGATTGTTGTCGAGGGGAATTTCCACGTTGATGCGGAATCCGCCCATACGGGTGTGATTCTTGGTGACCTCTTCGGAGAGCTCCTTGTTGGGAACCCATATGGTTGTTCCCTCCGGGCGGCGAAGCTCGGTTCGCAGGAGTGATTTGGAGACGACCGTGCCGTACTCGCCGTTTACCTCGATTACTTCTCCGATCTCAAAGAGATCATCGATCGACGTGACGATGCCGGCCACGATGTTCTGGCCAAGGGGCGTGAAGACAACGGCGCCGGTGAATCCGACCGTTGTGAACAGCGCGGCCATTCCGGTGATGTCGACGCCAGCGAACTCGAGGCCAACTGCGATAACGAGCACGTTGACGATCTTGGGAGCGAAGAACTCGAGTTGACGCTGCGTACGTGGGTCGTCGATGCGACGGGCCATTCGACTTACGAGGCGTGAGGCAAGGTACCCCATGAGCGACAGGCCAAACAGCTTGAATACGATAGGTCCGCTGGAGTACAGGATCATCGACGTGTCGACGTCGAGACCGAAGCTTTCCTTCAGTAGGGAGCTGTCTTCCATGCAACAAACTTCGGTGGACAGCGAGGCGAACTGTAACGATTGTTACGATCTGACATACATGAAACCCCACGTCGCCTTGATATGAAACGGCGTACAAATATCGGATAATCCGGTCTTTTAATACATTTCTGTCGGTGAAGTGACGTCTCGGGTCCCATGAAGCCCCTGCTGAAGGAGGTGAATTGTGACGGAACGTCACACGATTCCGCCCACGTACGGCGCGAGGTCTCCTACTCGGGGAACGAGAGCGATTCGATCAAGAAACCCGTCTGCGGTTCATAGCCCGGGTCGTCGAAAACGACCTCCATGAGGAAGATCGGTCGTTCCGGATGCTGAACATGCCAGATGTGGAGTGGCTCGGTCAGCGTTACTCCGAATCCGCCCTCTCCTGATGGTGCGGCGACGAGAAACGCGGAGGAGCCGGGTGCTGCGGCGTCGTATTCCAGGACCCACTTCGTGGTTGAGATGCCGTCGACCTCTATCTCATTGCGAGTCGCGACGACCGGCAACTGATCAACCCATTCCTGCAGGTCATCGGGCACCGGAATGCCAACCCAATCGTTCGGGTCGCCGTCGTAGAAGTCGAGTAGTGACGCCGGGTCCGCGACGGTTGTGGGCATCACCAGCTCGATGAATCCCGGACGATTGTGATCGCGGGGAGCCGGCCGAGTGATCTGGAGACGATCCCTCCAGTTGACGCTCCCGTCACTTCCACGACCGCAGCCGAACCGACCCCGGTCGTGGACCTGGAGCTTGCCTGTGCCAAGTTTCTCTCCGCGACCGAGCCGCTGACTGACCTCTCAGATCTCGTGTCGACGGATGCTGACGCGGCTCGGCTTGCCCTCGCAACCTGGCTCGAGGAGCTCGATGACCTACGAGCGTCCGTTGAGGGGGCGGTCGACCCCTCGACGATCGATGGTCTCATCGACACGAGAATCGCGGTGCGGGCAGCAATCGACATCGAGGACCTTCGATCGCCGTCGATCGTGTCGATCCAGCGCGTATTTCGGGCGACGCTCGACGCCGAACCGGGTTTCGGACCCTGCCGCCGTTGACCGAATGCCGTGCGGCGAGACAGCCGTCGGCCCCAATGCTTGGCCGAGAACATTGTCCGCCAAAGTGCTTTGCCGCGACAGATTCGGTGCGGTCCTCACGATGAACTAGTTGATCGTCAGTATTCGATTGGCGGTTTGTGATTACGGAGGAGAATCTGATGAAAAAGCTAAGTGTTGCGCTGGTGCTTGTGCTGGCTTCCATGACATTGGGAACGGCGACGGCTTCGGCAGACGAGCCGATCCGGTTCGAAGACAGCATCGATGAGGACTATGTCAACCCATGCACTGGGGAGGAAGGTGTGTGGACGACCGACTTCTCGCTCTCGATTCACGAGGGCCACAAGAACAACTTCGTCCTGCACGCAGAGCGATCCGGCTCGACGACTGACGGCTTCGTCAGCGTCAACGGGACGGAGAGCCAGGTTCAGAACAAGAACGGGTGGAGTTTCCATTTCATGGAGGTCTGGGAGAACCCCGAGACCGGCGATCGTTTCCAGATCAGGGGCCGGCTCAAGTTCAACTTCAACAACGACAACGCGGACAACATCAATATCGTGTTCCGCTGCATCTGAGTCTTGCGGGGGCGGCGGAGCACTCATTGGGTCTCCGCCGCCTCTGACCGCACCCTCGTCCACAGAGGCGTCTCCCTGACAGTGAACACTCCTGTCGGACCCCCTTGCCTTGTCGGGGTAAACGGCGCCCGCTTCTGACCGGAGGCTGGCCCATGACGCGTCAGCGGACGGGGAGTGGATCAGGCGACAATGACCCAGCGGCGAGCTTCCGATCCTTGAAGATGCGGACATCGAGCAGCGGATGTTCGGTCCGAATGGTGTGCAGCATCAGAACGCCTAGGGGCGCCGCCTACCGGCCGAGTACAACACGGTCGATTTCGATCGTCCTTCCGACGGCGTTCACCGGGTCGAACCGAAGGGCGGTCACCGTCCCGTTCCACGCCGCAGCCGTCGACATGTCTACTTCGTAGGTGCGCATTCGGCCATCGCCGATGATGTCGACCCCAACCCGCGATTCCTCGCTGAACCACACCTCGTCGTCGGCGAGAAAGAAGACGTTCGCCTGGTCGGCGCCCCCGGTGGCCGACATGGTGATCTGGAAGGTCGAATAGTCCTCGGGGATCCACAGGCCGCTGGTCGAGAAGTACGGATCGTCGCCGGTTGACGTCACACGCAGCCGGCCATTCGCGGCCCGGAACTCACCAACATCGTTGTCTGCGGTCCACCCCTCGGTGCCGGTATCGAAGTTCCACAATGGCGGCTGAATCGTGGCGGGCTCGATCTCGATCGGAAAACGAACGAGATCGCGGTCGAGACTGCCAGTGCCAGCGTTGAAGCGGGTCACGTAGAGATGGAAGTTGTCGTCGACCGTGTCGAAATTGAGCGATGTGCTGTCGTGATCGAGCAACGTCGGGTAGCCGTAGAACAACATGTCGTCCGCGAGCGTGATGTCGCCGGGCACCGGAAGTTCGATGAGCCGACGGCGAGGGGTCCAGTCGATCAGGTCAGTCGACGTCGAGTAGTAGATGTCGCGAACACTCACATCGTTGGGGTTCAGACTTCCCGGAGCATGGGTGCCGCCAACGATGATGTACGCCTCGAGCCGGTCGCTCCAGACAATCGACTCACTCATCGCGTCCGTCAGGGCGGGGAAGTCGACCGGCGCGCACAGCTCGGCCGTCTCGAGTGGGCCCGGATCCTCGACGTAGGGGTTGATGAAGACCCCGTTGAAGGTTGTGCCGTCCCAGTAGCGCCACGACTTCGGTTTCGTGATGTCGTTCGTGCGCATGGCACAGACCCAGTTGTTCATGGTGTCGCCCGCTGCGGTCGGGTAGGTGGCGACGTTGACGAGCAGATAGAGGAATCCATCCTCGCCCTTGACCAGGTTGCTCGTTTGCCAGAGACCGCTGGCACGACCCTCATCATTGAAGCGGTAGGGCAGGGTCGCGATCAGGTGATTGGGCGCGTCGAACGCATCTTGGTACGTCACTCCGCCGTCGGTCGACACGGCCAGCGTGAGCGACACGTCGATGCAGTCAAACGCGGTGACGGTCGCACACTGGTCCGGGCCCGAGAAGGTGTTCTGAGCTCCCAGATACTCGTTGTGGATGATCGCCCACACGGTCTGGCCATCCTCTGTGTACGTCGTGGTGAGCCACTCGTTGTCGTTGAACTTCGACGGATCGGGGTCGAGGTCTGACGTGAGCACCGGGTCGCTGCAATCGATTGCCAGCGAGTCGAAGCCGGGCCCGGTCATCGCGTACGTGTCGAGATTGCTGATGTAGAGCTGCAGCATGCCGTCGGGTCGCCGAACCACCCTGGTCGCGGCATCGGGGAGCGTGAGGTCCTGACACCGGTCGGTGCTCCAGTCGTAGACGAGCTCCTCGGCGCCCGCCGGCACGAGTACGTTCTGCTGGACCGGAGGAAAGGGTTCGCCGAGCTCACACGCGATGTAGATCGTGAATCTCGACTGAGGATCGTTGCAGGTGTCGAGTCCGCCCTTTCCCCAGAGCCGGTCGAGCGTCCCCGAGCCGCCCTCCAGCAAGTCACGGCCCCCGCCACCAAAGAGCCGGTCCCGTCCCTGATTGCCGTAGAGCTTGTCGCGACCTTGATCTCCCTTGACGATGTCGTTCTTCTTCCCTCCGAACAGGGTGTCGTTGCCCAGTCCGCCAAAGATGCGATCGCGACCGTTGTCGCCGCAGATGATGTCGTTCCCGCCGAAGCCGCGGATCACGTCGTTGCCTTCGAGACCGGCGATCACGTCGGGTTCGTCGGTGCCGAGCAGCACGTCGTCTCCCGGCGTGCCGACCAACGTGGCCCTCACGCCGTTACAGAACGTCTCCGGCGTCTGCGCCTGTGCGTTCGCAGAGAATGCCATCAACGCAGCCATCAGCGAGACAATCGCACACACCGCCAGATTCCGAGACTGCCGTTTCCCCCGCATAACTTCTCCCGTCCTATGCCCACCCACTGTGGTGGCCAGGCCGGGCGGCCGTCAAGGGACACCTCGGGTCGCTCCATCCCGGCGCCTGAGAGTCAGGAATCTGGCGCGCTGGCGACGATAGCGGTGACGGATTTGCGGCCGAGTCCCGAAACCTCGGCGAGCTGCCGAAGGGATGCCCCCGCCCGGTGGGCGACCCGAATCATGTCGTCTCGGATCGCCGCTTCGCGGTGCACGCGATCGGCGCTCAACCCAACAACCGCCAGGGCTGCACCGACCTCGCCGTCGAGTCCCGACCGGTGTTTGGTAATCGCAGCTGAGGCAGCCGCGGCGTCCATTTCCGTGTAGGTCATGTGTCCTCCCGGAGAGCGAACGTGAGCTTGTCTCGGATATGGAGGAGCATCGGCACCCGAGCCGATAGCTCGCTCGTTGCTTCCGCATGGTTGAGGTGAGCCAGAACCATTCCGAGTAGTTCAAGAGCCTCGACTCGCTCGAGTTCGACTGTTGTCATTGGTCCCATTCTAGCCATCACTGGTCCCTTTCGGACCATCAAGCTGAACAAGGTCCTCAGTCGTCAACGTACGAGGAGCATGTGACAGGCTTCGAGCGAGGCGGCCAGCGGTAGGGACTCCGTCAACGCGCCGACCCGAATCGGGCCGACGGCGAATCGCTCGCGGTCACATAGCGGGAAACCGTGCACCCGGGCATGTGCGTCAGGATCAATCGCTCCAGCTCGACGGCTGCGGCCTCGACATCGGCCTGGTTCCCATCATGGACGGCTTCGGTGACGAACACCGCGCTCGTCGTCGAGGGTCCGGTTGCCGTGGCGCCTCCTTGCTTCCAGCACCAACGCCGGGCCGCCACCTGCGATGCCTCGTCGATGAAAATCACTTCCCCCGCCTCGGGTGTCTCCGACTCGGCCGCACCAAGACCAGCGAACTGTTCGATGCCCCTGGCCAGCGTCACAGCGAGCACGCCCACGACCTTGTCCGCATCGAACACGGCCACCGGCAGGGAGTGGGAGATCGAGACCAGGTTGCCGATGTCGACGAGCATGCTGATCGACGGGATGTCACCCGCGCGATCCAGACGCCGAAGCAACGCCTCCGCCGCGTTGCGATGCTGCGTTGGCTTCACCCCGAATGCGGTGAACGCTGCCCGCCATGCCCGTATCGACTCGCGACCGGACGCCGGTTCGGTTGCGAGCCGTAGGGCCACCTCCGCCTGCACCGCCCGATACTCGTCGGCCAGCGCCGCCAGCTGCGAGCCGTTGTCGATATCGGTCACATGGAGAATCTCGGCCCGCGCCAAGGGGAACTGCGCGACGAGCTCGGACGAGTATTCGAATCCGCTGATGGTCATGAGCACAGTCTGTCCCGACGAACGATTGTCTGTCACAGCGCGTTCGACTCGCCCAGTACAGTCGCGGAGGATCCTCGATGCCCTCCGCCCGCCAACTCATCGCAGTTCTCCTCGGACTCGTCTCAGCTGGTCTCCTGTTCGGCGCTCCTCGGGTGACGCAGCTGCCGCAGGATCCGCTCGCGTGGGGTCTCGGCCCCGGGGTGACCACACCGACGCTCGTTGTCTTTGCGATTGTCTCCATCGTCGGCGTTGTGATGACCTTGCTTTGGCCTCGCCTGGCGATGGTCGCGTTCGGGCTGGTTGGGACAGGCATTGGGATCCTCGTGTTGGTGGAGTTCCGATCCTCGGTCCTGCTGCTGGCGATTCCGGCGCTGGCGGCGGCCGTCGTCCTCGCCGTGCGAGTCGACCGCCGGGTGCTGATTGTCTCCGTGATCTCGATCGCTCTGGTCACCGCGATCGCCGGTGGCATCACCCGATGGACCTATCTCGAAAAGTACGGCGCCACCCATCCCGAGTCGTCCGCGATCGGCATCGACGGGCCGGCGGACTGGATGTGGGTCGGAGGTGTGACATCGACGGCAGCGACCATCGCCGCGGGCGAACTCGACGAAGGGGACAGAACGCTGCATTACAGAAACGATTCAGGCGCGACCGGCTTCGTCACCACGACACCGGGCCCCTACGGTGTCGCCCGGTTCGAGCTGAGCGACTTGGATCCCGGAACCAGTTACCACTACCGGATCGATGAGGGCGATGAGGTCACGTTCCGAACGCCGCAGACGGGAGCCCAGGACCTCACGGTCGTGTTGGGCTCATGCGCCCGCAGCGGGTCGAACGGAGCGATCTTCGACGCGATGCTCGGCGAGGATCCGGACCTGTTCTTGAATCTGGGCGACCTCCATTACGCCAACCTGGTGTCCGACGACCCCGCCGATCACATCGCCGCGATCGGGAGATCGCTGTCTACGCCGGCCCAAAGCGCTCTGGTCAGCTCGGTACCCACTGCGTGGGTCTGGGACGACCACGACTATGGCGACGACGACTCTGACAGCAGTTCGCCGTCTCGTGAGGCGGTGTCCGTGGCGTATCGACGAGCAGTACCCCACTTTGGCGTCGATACGGATCCGGCCGAGCCGATCTCCCAGGCATTCACGATCGGTCGCGTGCGTTTCGTCGTCACGGACACGAGGTCGCAACGCACCAGTGCCTCGATGTTGGGGGAGCGGCAGCTTGAATGGTTCCTCGACGAGATAGGGGTCTCGGCCCAAACCCACGCTGCGGTCGTGTGGATGAACCCGGCGCCGTGGCTCTCGCACCGCGGGCCGGGCAGCGACCAGTGGGGCGGCTTCCCCGATGAACGACGGCGCATCGCCGACGCCATCGCTGCAGCAGAGATAGACAACCTCGTCGTGGTCAGCGGCGACTATCACATGGTCGCGATAGACGATGGAACGAATACCGGATTCGCGTCGGACGGTTCGCCAGGATTTCCGCTGCTGCACGCAGGTCCGCTCGATCGGCCCGCGGCTGCGATCGGTGGGCCGTTCAGTCATGGCACCTATGAGACGGCCGGCCAGTACGGCAAGCTCGAGATCGAAGATGATGGCGGGGACACCGTGCAGATACGCCTCAGCGGTCACACCTGGGAAGGCGACGAGTTCGTCGCTCTTGAGCTCGACTTCGATGTGCCCGCGGGAGCCTGAAGGCGCGGCCGGCTATTCGGTGCGGTCGAGGAATTCGGTCGGTTTGCCGCAGAGGTCAGGTTCGGCATCGCAGAACTCGAGCGAGTCGTAGAGCAGCTGGCGATAAGCGGCCGAGGGCTTCTCCACGAATATGTAGAACGGGCTTTCAGGATCAGTGGTGAACGTCTCATCGAACCACGCCGCAAACGCCTCGATCTGCTCTGTGTCGCCGTACTCCGGAACGAGGAGCTCGCCGGTGAACGGCCGTCCGGGCATTGTCACCCGCTCGCCAGAATCGCGGGCATACCACTGGTTTCCAGCATCGTCGAAAGGGTCGATCGTCTCGAAATAGCCAACAAGGAGTTCGCCCGGGTCAAGGTCAGCGGACAACTCGACCACCGAAGACATCGCGGCCCATTCGATCGGGCCAGTCGTATTGACCTTGTATGCAATCTCCTCGATCAGTTCAGACATTGAGGGACATTCACGAGTGATCGGTTGAGTGACGCCGAGGCATTCCCGGAGGATGTCGGTTTGTAGCCCCTCGAAGGTGAGTAGGCCGATGTCGGCGATCAGGGTCACGGTGCGGAGAGACCCAAGGTGGTTGTAGTACCAGTGGTCGAATCGTGCCATCGCGGCTCGATTCGATCGCTCGGGGATGAGTAGGTGTCGGCCTTCCATCCTCGTTTCACCGGTGTCAGGGTCAATGCGGGGGATGTCCGCAATCCAGTATTGGTTTGCTTCCCAGTAGCGGTCGCTCTCGAACAAAGCGTCAGTTGTGAGCCAGACCGCCAAGGGGGTGAAACTTCCGCGGGTGCCGTGGGTTTCGCGAACGAGAGCGTTCGGTGCCGGCGTTGGAGCCGCAGATTCCCCACAACCGACTAGTAGGAGAAGCGTTGACAGGAGCGTCCTAGCCCAGAGCGTTCGCAGGGGTGATCGAGCTTTCCACGTAGGTGCGAACTGGTCCGGTCGTTTTGGTGAGTCGCTCGGAGAAGTCTCGTAGCTGCTGTTCGGCTGCATCAATGACTCCGTTGCCGTCCAGATCATGAGGAGCTTCAACGATATCGGGGTCGTGGGTTAGGCCGCCCAGGAACACGCGGTCGAATTCCGCCGCGTATATCGACTGCTCTCGCAGTGACGCCGTTGCATCCAGTATCGGGAGCATCCCGTCGGAACCAATCGTTCCCTGTCGCCGCAGGAGATCATGTCCCAGTGGGTAGGTCTCTTTGAACTCCGGGGCTGCAATCAAGTCGGCAGCAATGACCCAGTCGAGTGGTGCCGATGAGTTCGTGTCGATTCGTGTGAAGGCGAGAGCTGCCATCGCCGGGGTAGGCCGCTTCGATCCTTCGACCTCGATCTCGTCGAAACCTTGGCCGATTGCCCAGCTACCCAGGTCAGCGAATGCTTTGAAACTGATCGCAGCGGTGTTCACACCTGGCACTGAGGCAATTGCTGTGGACCATGCGAGCTTGCCCGCGCGTTCGAGAAGGCTGATGGAGGCCGCATGGCCCCGTCGCTCGCTCCCTGTGAGCGCGAAGCCGTACACCTCCCACAATCTCCGAATCTGATAGTCGTCGCGATCCGTCCCTCTCGCCATAGCCGTCGCGAGGTCTCTAGTTTTAAGTTGGGTGGAGAGGGTGACAGTCGCAAAGGCCTCGTCGCTCTTGAAGAGTGCGGTGAGGAAGTCGTCGCCACCCTCAAGACCATGCGCGCTCTCGTCCGAGAGGTTGATTGACCTTTCCGGACTATGAGCCCACTTGTAGGCCAGCGCATTCAGAATCGGGTCGCGGCGGTAGCGGGTCTTCGCACCGCCGGCTTCTGCGGAGAAGCGGTCCCAACTCTCGTCGTCACCATTGGGAGAGCTCAGCAGGTAGGTCGCCACCACCGAACCGGCCGGCACCGCAGACACCCGGTCCGCGTTGAGCAGGCGATCCCACAACACGTCCGGCTCGATGCCCGCTGCCACCAGGTAGCCGCGCACCGCGGCCG
>SHLQ01000102.1 GCA_004282895.1 Acidimicrobiales bacterium | reverse complement strand
GCCATCTCGCCCCGCAGCATGAGCGTGTTGGCGTGCATGTCGGTTCGAGTAACGAGGTTGGGTTCGGGGTGAATCGGGAGTAGTTCCATGATCGTGTCAGCGGCTTCGGTACCGAGATGCTCTCCGAGAGACTCATACACCTGTAGGCGGCGGGCATTGCTGACTTTCATCAGTGTCTCATGTTTCACGCTCAACAAGCGAGCGTCATCTGGTGGCAGAGAAACAATCAGCCGTTTCTCGACGCACCACATACCGTACGAACGGCCTGTGACAGCGCCCCGCGCGAGCGGAACTACAATCGCCGGGTGACTGCGGCCCTGCTTCAGACCCGTCGAGGGCAACGAGGACTCGTTGCCCTCGTCGTCGCCGGGGTTGTCGTCTACCGCTACATCTTGTGGCACCTCTACATGCGATACATCCCGCTGACGGGTGATGAGAAGTACTACCACCGAGGCGCCAGCATCCTCGCCCGCTGGTGGCGCGGCGTTGCCGAGAGCGAGACTGCCCTCGAACGAATCGTCGCCAAGGGCTGGTTCATGCCCGGACCCATCGGCCACATCGTTCCCCTACGACGAATGACGGACAATCTGGAGCTCATGCGCCTGTGGCAGGGTGCGCTCGACCTCATCCTCCTCGCTATCGTCGCGGTGATCATCGCCAAGCTGTTCGGTCGGTGGATCGCTCTCGGCTGGTTCACGTTCGTCGGCTTGATGCCCGATACGGCGGCCGCGTCGTTCAGCCTCTGGGGAGAGGCCCACGGGTCAAAGGTGCTGATGATCGCCCTGCTCGGTCTGACCGCCGTCGTGCGTCGCCCGACCTTTGGTGGCAGGGAGATCGCCGCCTCTGCCCTACTGGGTGGGTGTGTCGCGTGGGCCATCTACCTTCGGCCGCCGTTTCTGTTGGAGATCGGCACCCTGGTTGTCGCCATGCTGCTGCTCACGCTTGGTCGACGCGACCGCGGCCGATGGGTGTGGCCGGTCGTTGGCGCGGCGCTCGTGCCGTTGGTGGCGGTGGCGATGATCCTGCCCTGGTCGAAGCAGGTGTCCGACGCCAGTGGCGGCTTCGTCTTCACCACGAACACCATCAACGTGAACTTCATCCACGCCTTCACCGACCCGTCCGACCTCGAGGCCTTCACCGGCGGCGGCGTCGACTTCCCCGACATCGAGCGGGCGCTCCGAGCGCGGATGGACCGAACCGGCGAGAGTTACGTGGAAGTACTCGCCAACGTGCGATCCGAGCTCATGGCCGACGTGTCGATCGGCGACTACCTGAGCGACGCCGATCGTGAGATCGGTACCTATCTCGACGAGGACGAGACCTTTCTCCGTCGTTACGACCTCATCCTCACCACCGACCCCGAGGTGTCAGCGAAGGTGCGAGGAGAGTCGAAGTACAGCTGGCTGCTCTTCGTCGACAACCTCTTCTGGTATCCGCTCGCCTGGGTCGTCGTGCTGGCCATGGTGCGGCCGCTACCGCTCGGTGTGACCCAAGGCTTCCTGCCGATCATCGCCAAGATCGCGGTACCCGCAGCGATGATTCAGCCGTGGCTCAGCAACGCGAAGTTCCGTCACCTGGGCGCGATCCTCCCCTTCCTCGTACTGGTGGCGTTGGTGTACGTGTGGGGGCGCCGGGACCTGTCCGAGCAGAACAACGATGAGTACGAACCCTGGGCGGCGAAGTTCGGGTGGTTCGTGCAAGCGGTGGCGGCAGTGATGACCGTCGCAACCGTCGCCGTCTACTTGTTCTAGAAAGGACTCGACTGGGCTCGGGCTAAGGTGCCGCCATGGACACGAAGCCACCACTAGCAACGCAACCGAGTTCCGAAATGCAGGCGCTCACCGAGTTCCTCGACATCATGCGCTGGGAGTTCCAATACAAATGCGGCGGCTTGAGCCAGGAGCAGATGGCCGTCACGCTGCCCCCCTCCGATCTGAACCTCGGTGGTCTGGTCAAACACATGACACTCGTCGAGGACGCCTGGTTCAGCTATCGGCTCGCCGGCAACGAACGACGCGAGCCGTGGAAGTCAGCCGACTGGGACGCCGACCCGGACTGGGAGATCCACTCCGCCAAAGACGACACACCGGAGGAGCTCTTCGCCAACTGGGACGAAACCTGCGACCGCAGTCGAGCCATCACCGCCGAATCCGATCTCGAACGAATCACCGTCCATAGCCACCCGGGGCGGGACGAGCTTTGGAACGTCCGTTGGATCCTCGTGCACATGATCGAGGAATACGCTCGCCACCTGGGCCACGCCGATCTGATCCGAGAGTCGATCGACGGTCAGAAGGGCGATGACGGCGACTAACCCTCGATCCGCGACGGCGCCGACTTCTCGAACTCGTCGGCAACATCCTCGAACGTGAGCGGATCCTGTTTGGGTAGCGTCTTCTCCGCTTCCGCAAGACGCGCCTGCGACCGTTGTACCCGCATTTCCATCTCGGCCTTGCGGTTCTCGCCCGCCCATTTGAAATAGCGGATTCCCATGAGCACCCAGAGGAAGAAGCCGCCAAGCACCTTCATGATGAAGCCGGCCAGCTGCTGATCATCGACTGCGGAGAGGCCAAACAGCCGATCCGGCGTGTCGTATGCCGGATAGACAACATTGTCGGCAAACGTGAGCCATCCAGCCGGCACCGTGGGAATGATCGACATGCAGAAGAGGTAGACCATCTGCGCCGGAACGGACAACCGCAGCTCCGGCAGCGGGCCGAGCACGGGCAGCCACATCAGCAATGCCGAAGCGAACATGGCGAGGTGGATGCCGTAGTGGAAGGGCCCAGAGTCGAACGAGGCCTGTACAACGCCGTTCCAGTGTGTGAGCGCAGCGAAGATGTTGAAGATGACACCGGCGACGATCGGCTTGGACAGCCGCCGTAGCACTGAGGACGCCTGCGAGTCGGATCCGATGATCAGACGGGCCAACCACTCCGGCGTGGCCTGCAGGAACAGGATCGGGATGAAGAACGTGATGAGCAGGTGCTGCGACATGTGCACGGAGTAGAGGTACTCCTCCGCGATGTCGTGCATTGGCCAATCAGCCGCGATCGCCAACGTGATCACACCGGCGACGAAGAACTTCTTCTGCCGTCTTGAAACGATCTCGCCCTCACTGACAACTTTGGGGGCGATGATGTGAACCGCGTAGTAGCCGAGGCCGATGATGCCCGCGAGCAACACCCAGACCTCAGGATGGGGGCGCCACGACCACGCGTCGACGGCAGCAAACATGATTAGGACTCGCTGGACGGCAGCCCAGGATCGACGAAGCCGTCATTCCAGAAACTGAATTCGAACGCCGACAGCATGACGAAGTACACGATGATGGCCAGGATCAAGCCGAACACGAACAGTCCGGTGAGAATCTTGCTGTCGAACTTGAGGTGCATGAAATAGGCACCAACGATCCAAAACTTCACGGCCATCAGGATCAACAGTCCGAGCTTCACGACGGTCGCACCGAGCGAATCCTCGATGACGAACATGACGATCTCCACCGCAGTGAGGAATCCCAGAAGCAAAGCGATCTGAACGTACTTGCTGTCGCTTGGATGATCGTGGGCGTGCTCGTCTTCGGCGGCGAGCTCGTGGGGTTCGGTAACTGCCATGATGCGCTCCCCTAGCCGATCGGGATCAGGTAGACGATGGTGAAAATAATGACCCAGACGATGTCGACGAAGTGCCAGTACAAGCCAACAAGTTCGACGTTTTCGGCCTTCTCTTTGCCCAATCCGGACTTGCGGGTGCCGAACACCGTGCCCAGCAACAGGAGGATGCCGACACTGACGTGCACGCCGTGGAAGCCGGTGAGCGTGTAGAAGGCGGAGGTCCACGTGTTGGTCGAGTAGCCGAGGTCGTACTCGGTGGCGAAGACCGTGAACTCATACACCTGGCCACCAATGAAGATCATGCCGAGGAAGGCGGTGGTCAACAGCCAGATGCGGCCACTGCGCTCATCGTCACGATTGACGGCCGACAGCGCCAGCACCATGGTCAACGAGCTCATCAGGAGAACGAACGAGCTGAGCGACGTGAACGGAATGTCGAACACGTCGTCGACCGCAGAGCTGAAGGGCGTGTTGTCGGAAATGTTCGTGCGGTACAGCAGGAACGTCGAGATCAACGCACCGAACAGCAGGCAGTCCGAGGCAAGAAACAGCCACATCGCCAACTTGTTGTTCGAAATACCCGAATTGGTCTCGGGATGGCCGTGATCGGCCTCAACTTCCGCAGTGGCGGTCGCGCTAGACATTGGCCGGCTCCTCATCGGTTTCGGTCGTGTCGGCCTCAGCTGCGTCACCGGACTCGAGCTCGGCGGTGGCGCCATCACCCTCGTCGTCGTGATGATCATCGTGGCCATGATCGTGCGCGGCGTTCGGATCGTCCGGATGTTCGAAGATCCAGCCAACCATGCCCCAGATCAGCAAGGCTGCGCCCGGGATGCAGAGCCACAGGCTGAAGATCAGACCGTAGGCAATGATCGGCAAACCGAGAGCCAGCACGATCGGGTAGTAACTCGGCGACGGGAGGTGCACATCGGTGGCGCTGCCATCCTGTGCGACCTCTTCGGACGTCGCGATACGGATGACGTTGTGGTTCTCGTCGTAGCCGTACTTGCGATGCCAGAACTCGTCCAGGCTCTCGACTTCGATCTCTTCATCGAAGTTGTGCTCCGGGGTGGGCGAGGCGGTCATCCACTCGAGGCTGCGAGCATCCCAGGGATCCGGCCCCACGTTGGGACGCCCGTCGGCAATCCACTGCTTGCGGCTGGCGTAGATGTTCCAGACGAACACGAGGACGGAGAAAGCAATGATGAAGGCACCAATACTGGCCACCAGATTCCAGAAGCCGAAGCCGAAGCCGCTGTCGTAGGTATCGATACGACGGCTCATGCCTTGCAGCCCGAGAATGTGCATCGGCCCGAACGTCACGTTGAAGCCAACGATCTGCAGCCAGAAGTTCCACTTGCCGGTGCGTTCGTTGAGCATGTAGCCGAACATCTTCGGCCACCAGAAGTAGAAGCCGGCGAAGAACCCAAGCAGCGTGCCACCGAAGACCACGTAGTGGAAGTGGGCGACGATGTAATAGGTGTCCGTCTGCTGGGTGTCGGCCGGAGCGATCGAGTGGGTGACACCGGACAGGCCACCGATGGTGAACATCGAGATGACACCAACGGCGAACATCATCGCGGTCGTGAACCGCAGGCGGCCACCCCAGATCGTGCCCAGCCAGTTGAGAATCTTCACGCCGGTCGGAACCGCGATGAACATCGTGGCCAACGAGAATGCGGCGACGGAGATCGGTCCGATTCCCGAAACGAACATGTGGTGCGCCCACACGCCCCAACCCATGAAGCCGATCGTGATACCCGAGGCGACCATGAAGCTGTAGCCGAAGATTGGCTTGCGGCTGAAGGTCGGGATGACCTCAGACACGATGCCGAAGCTCGGGAGGATCAGGATGTACACCTCAGGGTGGCCAAAGATCCAGAAGAGGTGCTGCCAGAGCAGTGGGTCGGCGCCGGCCTCCGGGTTGAAGAAGTTGGCGTCGAAGAGACGATCGAAGGTGAGCTCGAACAGTGCCACCGAGATGACGGGGATGGCGAAGAGCAGCAGGAACTGCACGACCAGGTTCATCCAGGTGAACACGGGCATCCGCATGAGATTCATGCCCTTCGGACGCATGTTGAGCACCGTCGTGATGAGGTTGATCGCCGAGACCAGCGACGCGATACCCGTGATCTGCAGACCGAGTGCGTAGAAGTCGATGCCATGGCTGGGTGAGAACACCACACCCGCGTTCGGCGCATAGTTGAACCAGCCACCGTCGGCGCCACCGCCGAGCATCCAGGACGTATTGATGAATATGCCGCCGAAGAGGAAGATCCAGAGGCTCAACGCATTCATACGTGGGAACGCCACATCGCGAGCGCCGATCTGCAATGGCAGCAGATAGTTGGCGAAGGCAGCGCCGAGCGGCATCGCTACCAGGAAGATCATGGTGACGCCGTGCATCGTGAACACCTGGTTGTAGACGTCAGGTGAGAGGAACGTTCCGTTGGGGGTAGCCAGCTGGATACGAATGAGCAGGGCTTCGAAGCCACCGATCACGAAGAAGACGATCGCGATGACGCCGTACATGATGCCGATCTTCTTGTGATCGACTGTGGTCAGCCAGCTCTTCCAGCCCTCGGTTGCCTGAGGTCGGGTGAGGTCACCGAGCGGACGCTCAACAACAGGCGCGTGGTCGCCCGCACCGATCGCAAGTGGTTCTTCGATAATTGCCACTACTCGACTCCTGTCTCGGCGATGAGAGTATCGGACGGCTTCGGGCTCGTCGCCTGAAGCAGCGCCACCAGTCCATCAACTTCTTCGGTTGTCAGTCCCAGGTTCGGCATACCACGCATGCGGTTGTCGCCATCGGTTGCCGGCTTCGCGAAGTTGGCCTTGAGCGACTCGGGATTGCGGAGCCACTGAGCAAGGTGGTTGGTGTTGAAGTCGCCCGTTTCGGGATCCCACACGTTCAGAATGCCGCCCGCGAACGTCGTGCGGCTGGCGAAGTGGGTGAGATCGGGGGCAGCCCCTGCCACCAGCTGCTCGGCGACGACTTCTGCGGACCACTCGTCGTCGTTCACCCCTTCCATCAGGTGACAGGAAGAACACTTTGATCGGAACGTGGAAATACCGGTTTGAACAACGTTTTCGGCTTGGACCGAGTCACCGGCGACCAACGAATCGACGTAGGCCAGGTCCTCGGCAGAAAGTGATGCCGGTTCCATCTGCGCCGTCACCCAGGTCTGGAAATCGGCCGGTTCCAGGGCAACGACCTGCATACGCATACGGGAGTGCGAGAGGCCGCAGAACTCCGTGCATTGACCAAAGTAGACGCCAGCTTCTTCCGCCTCGATCTTCCACGGTGCACTTTGACGACCGGGAACGGCGTCGCGCTTGCCGTTGAGGGAGGGGATCCAGAAGGAGTGAATGACGTCGCGGCTGGTGACCTCAAGTTCGATCTCCTGACCCTTGGGGATCACCATCTGCGTGGCCGTGGTGATGTCCGCGACGGGAAGGTTCTCGATGCGTTCCTGATCGATGTCGGTGTCGCCGAAGTGGTACTGGAACTCCCACCACCACTGGTGACCGACAACAACAATTTGGGGCTCCCAGGACACGGCCTCGCCCGCCACCTCGACGGTGATCGGGTTCGTGTCCTGGTCGTTCAGCTTCTGATGCAGGCTGACCGTGAAGACGGCGATGATCGCCAGCACAATCGCGGGAACTGCAGTCCACGTGTACTCGAGCTTGTCGTTGCCGTGAATCTGCTCGGGCCAATCGCCCTCTTCGTAGTCGTACGTCCTGATGCGGAAGTTCTTCCAGGCATACAGCGTGATCCCCATGACGATGGCGAACACCACGTAGGAGATCCACAGCATCACGTTCATGAAGCTTTCGATCTGCTGTGCCTCGGGACCGGCCAGATCGGCGCGCGTGTCGAGCTCGGCATCACTGGCACAGGCGCTGAGCACCAACGCCGTCAGGAGGGCGAGTCCGCTACGACGCAGGTTTTGTGAAGAGGACATGAAGGAAGTCAGGGGGGTCGATTTTGTCACTATTCTATGCGTCCTCTTCGTGGCTTTCTTCGGCGCCCTCGTCGTGGGTTTCGCCGTGCTCGCCGCCATGTTCGCCTTCCTCGTGATGTTCTGCGGGACCGACGATGGCTCCCCAGATGCCTCCGGCCATCACACCGACGAAGATCACGGACACAAGGGCGGTGAGAACGTTCTTCGAAACGTCACCCCGAGTGAGCAGTACACCAGCACCGAGAACCAGGACGGCGACGACCGCACCGACAATCACCGCGCCGGTGGCGCCGGCTGCGAGCAGGATGCGGGAGACGGCCAGGACGAACACGCCGCCACCCAGCAAGCCGAACAAGGGAACTTCGAATGGGCCCATGATCTGGGTGCGGAGTTCCTCGTTGGCTTCGGAGTCGGCCGTAACGCGATCGGCCCATGCAGTCATGGTCCACTCGAACGCAACCAGCACGAGAACGACAAGGCCGACAGCGAACAGCAGTGGGCTGACCGCAAGACCAACCACTACTGCGCCGAGACCAGCGGCCGCAATGATCGGCCAAATCGACGCAGCAGCCGGACGTTGCCCTGCCGGCGCATCACCAAGGCCCATCGCCGAAGCGACCGCCTCAGGGTCCGCGTCGCGGAACAACGCCATGAGTGAACCGACAGCGATCGCGACCAATGCGACCCCGACGAGCACGACATAACTGACCTGATCGCCAATACCACCCTTGTACCCCGCGCTGATCGGACCCACGCCGCCGCCACCACTGGTGAACCCACCGATGGCAGCCGCGGTCAGCGCCGCAGCGGCGATACCGAAATACAGCTTGAAGCCTGTTGGAATCATGGACAACTCACTTCGTGATCGTTATCAGGTACCAGATGACCGGGTACACGAGAATGACGGCATACCAGAAGATCGCGGCCGCTTGAATGCCATCGGAATTACGCGAATCGTACTGACCAGCGATTGCTCGCAGCATCATGAGTAATACACCAACGATGGCCATGCCGAGAGCCGCAACGAACGCCCCATAGAGCGCATAAAGCAGAAGCGCCGGCGTGCTTCGATCAACCGGCACTCCGAAGTCGCCAATTGCGAACGCAACCTGATTGATGATCGCCGCGCCGAGGAGCATGGTCAGGCCCATCGCCACGTAGGCATTGCGACGGTCATCGTTGCGAATTGCCTGCACGGCCCACGCCATGGTGAACAGCGACATCATCGCCGTGAAGAGCATCATCGTGCCCGGCGCGATCTGGATGGTGAGGTCAGGGAACCACACCGATCCGCCGACGCCCTTCTCGATGAGATGTTCGTTGTTCTGGCGGATCGAGACGTAGACGGCAACCATGCCGGCGAACATCATCAGCATCGAGGCCGCGGCCAGCGATGCACCGACGACCACCGTGCGGTTTCGCTGCGGTTCGGCAGCGACGAGTTGTTCCGACATCAGCTGACCTCCTCGAGTTGATCGAGCAGCGGTTCGGGAGACTCGATGACTCCGACGGGCTCGACGAAGTTGCCGATCGGTGGTGGCGACGGGGCCGCCCACTCGAGCGTGTGTCCGTCCCATGGATCATCAGGCAAGGTTTCCGTGCTGCGGAACGCACCCATGGCCGACCCGAGTAGTGCCAGACCTGCGACCGCCACGGCGAGCATGCCGATCGAAGAGATCACATTGAGGGCCTCGACACCGTCGTCGACGTTGCTGGCGATGCTGATGTCGGCTTGTCCGAGGAATGCGGTGATCAGATCGGCAAGGCCGCCGAGAACACCGAAGCCAAGCGCGGCGAGAACGGCCAGAAGGCCGAGGCCTTCCACGGCATAACCGCCGAAGATGTTGGGAGACCACCAACCGATCGCACCGATGGCCGAGGCGACGATCGCCGCCAGCACGAACTTGTACTGGGAACCAGTGGACGAGAGGAGAACCTGGTCTTCGTGCAGAGCATCGAGGAATGGCATCACCCGCACGAACCCGACCGCGGCCGCATCGAGCAGCAGGAACAACCCCGCAATCGCACCCACGGTCGCCATTGAAAGCTTGGGCATGGTGCCGCGCCGGAGGTTGTCGAGGATGCCGCCGAAGGCCGCGAACGCCACGGCCAGAGCCGCTATTGCGAAGAGTGCGTAGAGCGCCTCCTCGTAAATGAGATTGCCGGAGGTGAATGCCGGGTCGATGCCGCGGCTGAAGGCATGCTGCGCCCACGCACCGAAGCTGACGGCGCCGAAGACACCAATGAGGGTCTGCACAACCGCACGCTGCCCCTGTCGCACCTTGGCGGCTACTGGAATGATGTCTGCGGCGACACCGAGCACGGGAATGGCAAACGCGAGGATTTGTGGCGCCTGGAACGCCCACTCGACTTGCGACCAAATGGTGTCCGGATCACCGAATGCGATCGGCGCCCGACCCTGAAGGTCGGCGAAGATCAGGACGAGGTTGCCCATCAGGACCGGCAGCGACAGCAGCCAGACACTCGATGCGACCAGCATCGACCAGGAGAACATCGGAACCCGCATGAGTGTCATACCTGCGGGTCGCAACGCGATCACCGTGGTCGCAATACACACACAGGCGGCGAGAAGCGAAGCGATGACCATTCCGGTGGAAGTAATCGTGAGCAGCGTGGCATCGTTCGCCGTGCCCGCAGCCGGTCCGAAACCGCCGTCGGCGATGAACGAAGCAATGAAGATTCCCGAGCCGACCAACCACGTCCAGAAGGACGCCGCTGCCAACCGCGGAAAGGCAACCGCCTGAGCACCGATCTGCAGCGGCACGGTGACCAGCGCAATCCCGATGAACAGCGGCATGGCCACCAGCAGCACACCACCAGCACGAACGAACGCAAACGTCTGGATGTAGGTGGCGACGTTGCCCAGCACACCAAAACCGTCGAGCGATGCGCGCTCAAGCTCCGACAGAAGTCCGACGACCGCAACCCCGACCAGCATCAACAGGCTGGCGAAAATGAACCGCCGTCCGACCATCTTGTGATCGTTCGAAGCGATGATCTCGTACAGCGCATCTCCCGATGCGGCAGCGGTCATTGTCTCATCTCCATGGGACTCGGTATCTGTTTCGATCGCTGTCATCTTGTCGTGATCACCCTCGGACACTTTTCACGGCATTTTCGCTGCAACGCAGACCCCCCGATGGTAGGCGGAGCGAGTCATCTTTCTGTGCATTCCAACAAGTTTGGACACTACCTGCTGTCCCCTGATCTGCCCAAGGCGAACCCGACCGCCACAAGTCACATCACAAGATGAGCTGATCGGCCGCCATCGCGACGAACAGCCCGCTCAGATAGGTAATGGAGAACGTGAAGAGTGTCATGGCCCGTCCGGGCGTGGGGTCGCGCAACAGTGCGACGGAGTACGCCGTGAATGCACCACCCAGCACAACCGCCGCCACCGCATAGATCCAACCCATGTCGGCGATCGGGATGAATGCCAGTGATACCGCCCACACAGCCACGGTGTACGCCACAATCTGGCGCGCCGTCGACTGCAGCGACGCCACCGAGGGCATCATCGGCACGTTGGCGGCGCTGTAGTCATCGCGGTACTTCACGGCCAGAGCCCAGAAGTGTGGCGGCGTCCAGAGGAAGATCACCGCGAAGAGTACGACCGGCTCCCAGCTGATCGAGTTGGTGACCGCAGCCCAACCAACCAGAACCGGCATACATCCGGCAGCTCCGCCGATGACGATGTTCTGACGGGACGTGCGCTTCAGCCACAACGTATAGATGAAGATGTAGAACGCCGCCGCCGCCAAGGCAAGAAATGCGGACAGCGGGTTGACGAAACCAGCCAACCACGCACCCGCGACCGCGAGCAGCCCGATCGAAAAGGCGAGAGCATTGCGAGGTTCGATCTCGCCGGTGACAAGCGGACGACCCTCGGTGCGCTTCATGATCTTGTCGATGTCGCGGTCGACATACATGTTCACGGCATTCGCACCACCGGCAGCGAACGTGCCGCCAATCACTGTGGCAACCATCAGCCAGATGCTCGGGAGACCGCGTTCGGCCACGATCATCGTCGGCACCGTCGTGATCAACAACAGTTCGATGATCCGCGGTTTCGTGAGTGCGACGTACGCGGCGACCTTTGATCGCGTGGGGGGAGCCGAAGCGGTTGTTGTCACCCGCCCAGCGTAGGGAGCCAGAAGCGTTTCTGCCAAGGCTCACGGCCGTATCGTTGGACACATGTCCGAACCATCCGCTTGGGGTCGCAGTCTCACGTTCTGGACGCGCACCAACCTCATCTATCTCATGGCCGTCACGGTGACCGGCGCACTCGTGCGCCTCACGAGCTCCGGCCTTGGCTGCACCGACTGGCCAGCTTGTGAGGACGCGAGCCCGGTGGGTGAAGCCGGCTTCCACTCGGTCATCGAATTCGGCAACCGCGTCGTGTCGGGACTTGCGATCATCCCGGTTATTGGTGCGTGGCTGGCCCTGCGCCATGTGCGGCCCGACCTGCAGAAGTGGATCTGGGCGCTCGTCGTCGGATTCCTCGGCCAGGTCGTGCTGGGCATGCTCGTAACCCGCACCGAACTCGACCCCCGCGTCGTACTCGGACACTTCCTGTTGAGCATCGTCCTGGTCTGGCTGGCGGCTGGGCTGCTGAGTGGAGCAATCACACGTCGGGACTTCCGCCCGACA
This sequence comes from Acidimicrobiales bacterium, assembly GCA_004282895.1. Taxonomy (GTDB): domain Bacteria; phylum Actinomycetota; class Acidimicrobiia; order Acidimicrobiales; family SHLQ01; genus SHLQ01. Next base: position 106 of record SHLQ01000102.1, on the reverse strand, counting down.
TCCGCGGACGCGCTCATGGTCGCTACGCGAGGCTCCGCTCCCCGCACGGCGGAGCCGGCGGAAATGCGTATACAGACACACGGGGGTACCCCTGAAAGCCCTATAC
>SHLQ01000277.1 GCA_004282895.1 Acidimicrobiales bacterium | reverse complement strand
AGCCCACGACCACACCGTCGGCGACCGTGCTCACCTCCACGGCCTGCTCGGGTGTGCCAACCCCGACGCCGACGAGGACCGGCTTGTCGGTGACCTGCTTCAGACGGGCAGCGATATCCATCGCCGATGCGGCCAGTTCGTCTCGCACACCCGTGACGCCAAGAAGGCCAACGCCGTAGACGAAGCCGCGGGAGCGCTCGCAGATACGCGGCAGACGCTCATCGGGTGCCGTCGGTGCGGCCAGAAGAATGGTTTCGATTCCGGCATCGTCGGCCGCAGCCGCCCAGTCGCCGGTCTCTTCGAGCGGGAGGTCGGGAAGGATGCAGGCCGATACGCCCGCATCGGCAAGTGCGCTCGCAAACCGCACGTCGCCGGCCCGAAACGCGATGTTGTAGTAGGTCATCACGGCCAACGGAACACCGACGTCGGCGTCCTTCAGCGCCGTCAGGATTGCTTGCGGAGTGATGCCACCACCCAAGGCCAGGTCATTGGCCTCCTGAATGACGGGACCGTCCATGACGGGGTCGGAGAACGGGATGCCGATCTCGATGCCATCGGCGCCCGCATCAGCAACTGCACGAACCGTGTCGAGCCAATCATCACCCAATCCACCGGTGAGATATGGCACCAGAACCTTGCCCCCGGCGTCACGTTTCGCACGCAACGCGGCCTCGAACGGCCCAATCTCTGTCATCGACCGAGCACGTCCATCATCTGGGCCACGTCCTTGTCGCCCCGCCCACTCAGGTTCAGAAGAACCGCCTTGCCGGCGAGTTCCGCCCTGTCCCGAGACATCCACGCCAACGCGTGCGCCGACTCCAGCGCCGGAATGATGCCCTCTGTGCGAGCGAGCAGTTGGAATGCGTCCACGACCTCAGCGTCGGTGACGGGCTCGTACCGGGCTCGTCCGATATCGGCCAAATGTGCATGCTCGGGGCCAACCCCCGGATAGTCCAGCCCTGCGGAGATCGACTCCGCTTCCAGAACCTGGCCAACCTCGTCCTGCATCAGATACGACTTCGATCCGTGCACAACCCCGGGGACCTTGCGGCCGATCGCAGCACCGCCTGCCGGCTCAACCCCAACCAATTCGGCCTCCGTGTCCGCAAAGCCCGAGAAGATGCCGATCGCGTTCGAACCACCACCGACACAGGCCGTGACGACGTCGGGTACGCCGCCATCGAGCAGGCGAGCACACTGTTCGCGGGCCTCGATGCCGATGACCTCGTGGAATGTCCGCACCATCCACGGATACGGATGGGGGCCCATGGCAGAACCAAGGCAGTAGTACGAGTCCTCCACAGTGGCGACCCAGTCACGCATGGCTTCATTAACGGCGTCCTTCAGCGTGCGGGAGCCGGAGAGTGCGGGGACAACCTCTGCACCGAGCAGATTCATGCGGAACACGTTGAGCTCTTGTCGCTTGATGTCGACCTCGCCCATGTAGACGATGCACTCCATCCCCATGAGTGCCGCCGCAGTCGCGCTGGCCACACCATGCTGGCCGGCCCCGGTTTCAGCGATGAGGCGCTTCTTGCCCATACGTTTGGCCAGCAGGGCCTGGCCGAGCACGTTGTTGATCTTGTGGGAACCGGTGTGGTTGAGATCCTCGCGTTTGATCAATACGCGGCAGCCAAGTTCCTCACCCAGGCGGTGGGCCTCCGTGATGGGAGAGGGCCGGCCGGCATAGTCGGCCAGGAGCCCATCGAGCTCGGCCCGGAATTCTGGATCCGCCCAGGCGGATCGGAACGCCTTCTCCAGCTCCTGGCAGGCAGGAACGAGCGTTTCGGGGATGAACCGTCCGCCGAATTGGCCAAATCGGCCGTCCGCGGACGGATCTCCCATGATTGGTTGACGAGCTTCAGACATCATTCAACTTCCCAGTTGTAGAAATTCGGCTCGGGGTCGAAGTCGTCGTTGGCTTCGAGCGTGTCGCCGGCGGCCTTGGCATTTTGAATGAAAAGCCGCAGCGCTGTCGGATCCTTCCGGCCCGGTTCGCGCTCCACGCCCGATGCCACATCAACACCCCATGGACGAACCTTCGCAATGGCGTCGCCCACGTTGTCCGGGGTCAGTCCGCCGGCCAGCAGGAGGCGCATCCCCGATGGGAGGGCCTCAGCGAGCGACCAGTCGAACACCTCACCCGATCCCGGGACCGGCGCGTCGATGAGCAACGCCGCCGCGGAGGCGAACTCCTGAGCGCGTTCGATCTGGGGCGAACCCGCCGCCAGCGCCTTGATCACGTACGGCACCCTCTCTGCGATCCACGCGGTCTCGTCGGGGGTCTCCGCACCATGGAGTTGTGCGGCCCTCAGTCCAGCGCTGTGCACGATGTCGACGACCCGTTCTTTCGACTCGTTGCGAAACACACCGACCGTGAGTGTCTCCGGCGGGATGCGGGCGGTGATGTCGCGTACCCGGGTCGGCGCGATCTGGCGAGTTGACGGCGCAAAGATGAACCCGAGCGCGTCCGCACCAAGGGCGACGGCGAGCAGGCCGTCATCGACATCAGTGATTCCGCAGATCTTGACGAACATTGGATCAAACCCTACCGAGCGGCGTCGATGAGGGCCCCTACGGCCTCCGCCGGACCAGCGTGGGTCACCAGGGACTCTCCGACGAGAACCGCCTCGAAGCCCGCCGTGATGAGCGCCGGGATGTCGCTCGGGCCGCCGATCCCAGACTCCGCCACCCGTACGACGTCCGCTGGCAACGAAGCCGCAACGCGGACCGCTCGTGCGGTGTCGACCTCGAAGGTGACCAGATCGCGTTGATTCACGCCAATCAGGTCGGCGCCGACGCCCAGCGCTCGTTCCGCTTCATCCTCGTCGTGCACTTCGACGAGCACGTCGAGCCCGATGTCGGTGGCCAGCTGATGGAACGTGGACAGCTCCTCATCGCTCAGGGCAGCGACGATCAACAAAATGGCGTCGGCGCCCATGAGCCGAGTGTCCACGACGTCGTGAGCGGAGACCGTGAAGTCCTTACGGATGACCGGCAGGTCAACCGCATCGCACACGGCTTGCAGATCCTCGACGGAGCCGCCGAAGAACTCCTCGTCGGTCAAGACGGAACAACACGCGGCCCCGCCGGCGCGGTATGCCCTCGCCACGGCGGCCGGGTCGAGGTCGATATTCAGGTCACCCTTGGACGGCGAGCGGCGCTTCACTTCGGCGATGACACCAAGCGGTGCGGCACCGCGAAGGGCGTCGCGAAACCCTCGAGTGGGAGGCATCTCCCGCGCGTGACCGATCAGTGCGGCGAGGTCTCGCGTGTCGGTGGCAGCGGCGGCTCGGTGCGCGTCAAGGATTCGATCGAGATAGGTCGTCATTAGACGAAATCCCCCACCCGTTCGATCCCCACGATGCTGCCGTCGGCCATCACTGCCGTGCTGGCGTCGGCGTCGGTCC
>SHLQ01000101.1 GCA_004282895.1 Acidimicrobiales bacterium | reverse complement strand
TCGGGCAGGAAACCCATGTCCGCCATACGGTCGGCCTCGTCCACGACGGCGTATCGGACATCGTCGAGAATGATCTGGCGCTGCTCGATCAGGTCGAGGAGGCGACCTGGGCAAGCAACGACGAGGTCGACACCCTCCCGCAGTGCCTTGAGCTGCGGGCCGAATCCGACACCGCCATAGATGGCCAGGGTGCGTAGCCCCCGAATTTCGGCCAGCGGGGCGAGCTCGCGGCGAATCTGTTCGGCCAGCTCGCGGGTGGGGGACAGGATGAGCGCCGTTGGGCGATGGGGTTTGGCCTCGCGCAGCTTGGCCACGAGCGGGAGCCCGAAGGCAAGGGTCTTGCCGGACCCCGTCGGGGCGCGACCCAGCACGTCCCTGCCGTTCATGGCGTCAGGAATGGTGGCGGATTGAATCTCGAACGGATCGTTTATGCCGTTCCGTCGCAGGACCGCGACAAGGTCTTTGGGAACGCCGAGCTCGGCGAATGAGGGGGACACGAGGACTCCAAGAGTTGGCCCAGACCCCGGTGTGGGCGCGAGCGCGTGAAACTCAGACTACTTGGCGGCCTGTGCTTTACGGCAGATCCACAATGGGTCGTTCTCGTTCAGGCGAAAGCGGGAACGGCGTTCGTCGGAGAAAAGGTCATTCGACGTCATGAAGGTGGTGTCGAGCCCATTCGCCCGCAGCCGGTCGTCAAAGTCTGATCCGTAGTACCGAATGTGATCGGCCTGACCGAAGCGCACAATACGCTCCTCCTCCGGTGCCGAAGGGTCCTCATCGGTGAGGCGATCTCGACGGCAGGGCACCTGCACCAAACACAGGCCGCCGGGTTTGAGCACCCGCGCCATCTCTCGGATGGCCGCACCATCGTCGGGAATGTGTTCGAGGACGTGGAACTGCACGATGAGATCAAACGCCGAATCCGGAAACGGAAGATGGCAGGCATCGACCGTGCTGTCGATGAACCGATCGTCCATGAGATCCACGCCGACGTAGGTTCCGCCACCTTGGGCCAGCCGTCGTTTGAGCAGCTTCTGCATCTGTCGGTTCGGGGCATAGTCGAGAACCGCGGTCGAGGTACTTATGAACAGGCGCAGCTCCTGAAAGACGAGCGCGAGCATCCGGTGCCGCTCGAGCGCACCACAATACGGGCACGACGCGTTTGGGCGTCCACCAGGACCGGGGCCCCACTCGGTCACCTCGTTACGGCACGCAGGGCACTTCAGCATGTAGGTACAGTACCGCTGATCCCGGAGCGCTCAGGGATAGGGTTCGACCATGTCCGTGCTCGATCCAGAGGTGCTCACCACGGTGCGCGAACTCCCGATGCGCTCCAAAGCGAGGCGGGCATTCATCGCCCGAACGGTGGAGAGACCGATTCGTCGATCACTGGAGATCGGCGCCTTGAACGTGCCGACGATCCTTCCCGGAGAGTGTGACGCGCGGTTCCTCGACTGGTTCTCCACGGACGAACTCCGGGCACGGCACCAGAACAACCCGGTGGTACCGCCCGACTCGATTGTGCCGATCGACCATGTGGTTGCCGATCGCGCCTTCTCCGAGCAGATCGACGACACGTTCGATCTGATCATCGCCAACCACGTCATCGAACACGTGCCCGATCTGATCTACTGGTTCGATCAGCTGGCTCGGATATCTGAACCCGACGGGCGACTGCTGCTCTCTGTTCCCGATCGGCGCTACACCTTCGACTACTACCGCACCGAAGACGACGCGGTCGACGTCATGCGGGCGTCCGCCGATGGCCTCGAACGCCCGTCGCGCTACGACATCGCCAAGCACTTGTACTATTTCATGCCGATCGACCACCGCGAGATCTGGTCGGGCACGCCGCCGCCGGAGTTCACGCCACGGATGTCCTTTGCGGAGGCGCTCGATCAGGCAGGATCCCTCTCGGAGAAGTACACCGACGTGCATTGCTGGGTATTCACCCAGGAGTCATTCGTCCACATGTTGGAGGCGTTGGGTTCTGCGGGGTTGGTCGCCTGGAGGCTGGAGGAAGTCGAACCCGTACAAAACGGTGAGAACGAGTTCCGGGTTCTCCTTCGGCGATAGCCCGACCCACTAGGATTCCAAAAATGCCAGACGCCCGCTTCGAACCCCTTGACGCGCCCGTGGGAGCACCCTTCGGGACCGATGACTTCGAGGGCCAGAAGGCATCGGACGACCAATTTGTGCGGCGCCTGCTCCAGCCCGCGCATTGGCGGGTTCTGGACTTCCCCGAAACGGCATGGTGGGGTCATCTGCCCTTCATGTTCAGCGTTGTCGACCTCATGCGTCCTCGTCGGTTTGTCGAACTTGGAACACACTTCGGCGCCAGTTTCTTTGCCGCAGCCCAGGCCGCGAAACGACTCGATTTCCCGATGGAGGCCATCGCCATCGACTCGTGGGAGGGTGAATACCACACCGGCGGCTACGACGAGAGTGTGTATGAATCCGTCGTACGAGTCATCGACGATCGGGGGTATGAGAACGTCACGCTCCTCCGGATGTTGTTCGACGAGGGCGCGGCCGAGTTCGCCGAATCCAGCATCGACCTGCTTCACATTGATGGACTGCATACCTACGACGCGGTGAAACACGACTACGAAACCTGGATTGATGCGGTTGTTCCCGGCGGGCTCGTCATGTTTCACGACATCCGCGTCCACCAGAAGGACTTCGGCGTCTGGCGACTGTGGGAGGAGATCAAAGATGACGGTCTTTCCTTCGCCTTCGATCACAGCCACGGTCTGGGTCTGCTGCAGAAGCCAGGCGACGCATATCCCCAGGTCCGGCGGTTGCTCGAGATACTGCGAGCAAATGCCGACATCGCCGCCTCGCTCCAGCTGAGTCTCGAAACGTTGTCCGAACTGGGCCACCTTGCGTCAAAATTGCCGCCTACCCAAGCGGCCCACTCCGATCAGAAAGCGCGCTCGATCGCCAAGGACGAGCGGATCCGGGTTCTCGAGGCGCGCCTGGCCGACGCCACCCGCTCCAGCGACTCGGCGACCGCTTCCATCCGTTCGCTCTCCGCCGAGATCGGCAAGCTGGAGGCAGCGAACGCCCAACTGGATCAGGCCAACGCACTGGCAACGTCACAGCTCGAAGACCACGCAGCCGAGTTGCGAAGTACACAGAAGAGCCTGTCCGAGAAGGTCCGAAGCACCGATATCGAGCGCGAGGACCATCGGCGACGTGCCGGCCAGCTGCGCACGCGGGTGGAGCGGTTGACCAATCGTTTGGAGCGCAGTCGCTTGGAGACGCGGCTTGCTCGCCAGTCCTTGGGTGTGGCTGCGGCTCGGGAACGGGCCGAGACCGATTTCGTCAAGAGCGTGTCCACCGCGGAACCGCTCGGCGGCTCACGACTCACGCGAGCGTTCAACCGTGCCGCCGGACGGGCGCCGCGGCCTCTGACCGCCGCCGAGCTCGCGTCTCGAATCGAAACCTTCAGACGGGGTCAGCTCCTCGAGGACTTGGCCAACTCCGGTCTCTTTGACGAGGCCTACTACCTCGCCTCCTACCCGGACGTGGCCGACTTCGACGGTTCGCCGCTCGAGCACTTCGTCGATCACGGTCGCCGCGAGGGCCGGAAGCCGAATGAGTTCTTCGATCCGGCGGAGTATCTGGGACTGAATCAAGATCTCGCCGCACAGAACGTCATTGCCATCGATCACTTCATGCGCCGAGGCGGAACCGAGCTGCGACGTATCGGTGATCACTTCGACATGCCCGGCTACGCAGTCGCCAATAGTGACGAGCTGGGCGGCGGCCAGAATCCGCTCGCGCACTATTTGCTTGAGGGCCGCGATCGCGGGCTTTCGCCGACGCCAACGGAGGAAGAACCAGAAGCTGATGTCATGAGGCGGCGCAAGCGGGTCGACCGTCGCGCCGACCGGCAGAGTACCGAACACCTGCTGGAGGTCTTCCGGAAGAACCGCCAAGCCATCGATGACACTCGTGTGTCGATCGTGATGCCGTCCTACAACCGGGCCGACATCATCGAACGCGCGATCCTTTCCGTCGAGGCCCAGACCCATCAGAATTGGGAGTTGTTGATCGTCGACGACGGCAGTTCCGACGGCACGCTCGAGTTGTTGGAGCGGTACCACCGCGACCCACGCATACAGGTGACCGCCAACAATCATGGTGGTGTCAGCGTCGCCCGGAACACCGCGCTCGACCTGGCGAGCGGTGATTTTGTTGCCTACCTGGACACCGACAACGAATGGACGCCCGAATACCTGCGGTTGATGATTGCCAACTTCCTCGAGACCGGAAGCGACTGTGCCTACGCGGCGATGGTCTCGGTTGACTCGACCGGCACGGTCACGAGCTACCTGAGCTCCGAGTTCGACTGGGACGCCTGCTACAACGCCAACTACGTGGATATGAACGTCTTCATGCATCGTCGTGAGACGTCCGACGACGCGCTTCGCTTCTCGCAACGCCTACGTCGCATGGTCGACTGGGATTTCATTCTTCGGATGACGAAGGACACCCAGGTCGACCATCTGCCGTTTGTCGGGTGCCGATACGACGACGGCGAGGAGTTGGCCGGACGTATCAGCAAGTTCGAGCCTGTCATCTATCGATCGATGATCCAGCATCGAAACGATCCGACGCGTGACGTTCCCCCGACCTTCGAGGAACTTGCCGACGAACTCGTTCTCGATGTGGCGATCAGAATCAGCGCGCCATGGGCCAAACGCCACGTGTGGGGCGACACCCACTATGCGGTCGGCCTTCAGGACGCGATCGAGCAGCTCGGACACAACGCCAGGATCGTCTACCACGACGACGGCCCGAAGTTCAGCAGCGGCCCTCCCGACGAAGTGAACCTCGTCCTTCGGGGACTCACACCACATGCCCCGATCCCCGGCAACATCAACATCCTCTGGGTGATCAGCCACCCCGAGCTGGTGACGTTCGAGGAACTGGCCGGGTACAACCTCGTGTATTTCGCCTCGGCGTCCCATGCCGAGATGGCCAGCCATGTCCCCGGCCCGGATCCACGGATACTGCTTCAGGCCACGGGGTTCGAGCCGCCGGACGAGCCGGCGAACACCTCCGACGTGGTCTTCGTCGGGAACTCCCGCAGGGTTGACCGTCCGATCGTTCGGTGGGCGTCTGAATCCGAGGTTGACCTGGCGGTGTACGGCGGCGATTGGGATTCGATCGACCTCGGCGACGGGTGGAAGGGCAAGAGCTACCCGAACGAGATGTTGCCGCAGCTCTATGCCGGCGCCACCTACGTGCTCAACGACCACTGGGATTCGATGCGGGAGTTCGGCTACGTGTCGAACCGCGTGTTCGACGTCCTGGCTTCGGGGGGCGAAGTTATCAGCGACGAGTTGCCCTCGATCACGAGATTGTTCGGCGACACGGTCGCACAGGTGTCGAATGCGGAGGAGCTCGCCGCAATCGTCAACGCCGGCGCACGGTTCACCGACGACGATCGAATGGCGCACGCGACGTCGGTCCACGATCACCACAGCTTCGAGGTGCGAGCCCGTCAGCTCGTGAACGACATCTTCATGTACCTGCGGTTCGACACACCTCTGCCGATCGACGAACAGGACGACACTGAGCGCCGTGTTGTCCGAAGACGAGCGACGTCCGTGTCGGACAAGCCCGCCCGCGTTGGTGCACTCTTCATGCCGACCGCACTTGGCTATCAATCCTCCGCATACATCCGGGCGATTCTGCCACTCACGTCCGAATCCGTGTACGGCGACACGGATCTGTCGGTCACGAGCGACCCCGATGAGCTCGATCTGGCGAATCTGGACGCCGTGCTCGTGCAGCGGACCGCCCTCGCCGATCTCTCCGCAGCCGAGCGGCTGGTTGAGCAGGCTCGGGACGCTGGGGTTCGTCTACTCGTCGACGTCGATGACCACTTTGGCGAGATTCGCCCCGGCACGGACCAGTACGAACTGTACGCACCTCGCGTGCCGGCCCTCGACCACCTTGTTTCCAACGCTGACCTCGTGCTCGTGTCAACAGCCGAGCTGGCGCACAGCTACGGAATCGGTCACGACTCCCGCATGCGGGTTGTTCCCAACAGTCTGGATCCCCGTCTGTGGAGGCGGTACGAACGTCCGGATCAGATCCCGGAGCGCCGTCCAGGGCCGGTCCGCTTCGTCTACATGGGCACGGCAACACACGACGAGGACTTCGAGCTGATCGTGCCCGCGCTCGACGATCTGGCTGGGGAACGCGAGATCGAACTCTCGATCATCGGTGCCGTGCGCAACCCGCCGGACCGCAGTTGGATTCACCGTATCGATCCACCGCGTGGAGCAGGGTTGTATCCGCGTTTCGTCCAATGGCTCATGCAGCAAGAGCGGTTCGACATCGGCCTCGCACCGTTGGTTGAATCGAAGTTCAACGCGGCGAAATCCGACATCAAGTTCCTCGACTACTGCGCCATGGGTGCCATCCCGGTCGTATCGAACGTCGAAGCCTACGAGGGTGACTCCCACCTCGAGGGGCTCGCCTACCACGCCCGTTCATCGGTGTCCGCGTGGACGAAGGTCCTTCACTTCGCGGTTGATGAGCTGTTCACCGACGACCGTCGTTCGCTGCGCCGAGACTTCCTGTTCTCTGAGAGGTCGGCCGGTTCGACTGGTCTGGCTTTGCGTGAACACCTCCTCAGTGACTGACTTCGGCGACCCCGGCGACACGGATCGGTAGACTGCACAACGCATGCCAAGCAAAAACAAAATCATCTACACGAAGACCGACGAGGCTCCGGCTCTCGCCACCTACTCGCTTCTCCCCATCGTTCAGGCGTTCACCGCCGCCGCCGATGTCGACGTCGAGACCGCAGACATCTCGCTTGCGGGCCGAATCCTGTCTCAGTTTCCCGATCACCTGTCCGAAGAGCAGCGCGTTCCGGATCACCTGGCGGCGTTGGGTGAGTTGGCGACCCAACCGGAAGCCAACATCATCAAGCTGCCGAACATCTCGGCGTCAGTCCCGCAGCTCAAGGCTGCGATCGCCGAACTGCAGGCCAAGGGATTCGCGATTCCCGTCTACGACGACGAGCCGACCACGCCGGACGAGAAGAAGTGGTTCGCTCGCTACAACGCCGTCAAGGGAAGTGCGGTCAACCCCGTGCTTCGTGAAGGCAACAGTGATCGCCGCGCCCCCGCAGCGGTCAAGAACTACGTCAAGGCCAACCCTCATTCCATGGGCGAATGGTCCGCCGACTCCAAGACCCACGTCGCCACGATGGGCAGAAACGACTTTCGGTCAAACGAGCTGTCCACCACGATCGACAAGGCCGGTTCGCTTCGGATTGAACACTTCGCGGAGGACGGCACCACGACGGTGCTTCGCGGCTCCGTGCCCGTGTTGGAGGGGGAGGTCGTGGACGCAACGTTCATGAGCCGGGCCGCGCTCGTGGACTTCCTGCACGGCGAAATCGAAGACGCGATGAAACATGGCGTGCTGTTCTCGTTGCACCTCAAGGCGACCATGATGAAGGTCTCCGACCCGATCCTCTTCGGACATGCGGTCAAGGCGTTCTTCCAGCCGGTGTTCGATCGCCACGAGAAGCTGTTCGATGGGCTCGGCATCAACACGAACAACGGTCTGGCGAGCGTGCTCTCGGCGCTCCACGATCTCGATGATGCACACCGCACCGAAATCGAGGCGGAGTTCGCCGCCATGTATGAACAGCGTCCCGATGTCGCCATGGTGAACAGCGACAAGGGCATCACGAACCTGCACGTTCCGAGTGATGTCATCGTCGACGCGTCCATGCCGGCCATGATCCGTTCGTCGGGCCAGATGTGGAACGCCGACGGGAAACTTCAAGACACGAAGGCCGTGATCCCCGACAGCAGCTACGCCCCGCTGTACGAGGAGGCGATCGCGTTCCACAAGAAGAACGGCGCCTTCGACCCGACGACCATGGGCACCGTGCCCAACGTTGGCCTCATGGCGCAAAAAGCCGAGGAGTACGGCTCCCACAACAAGACGTTCGAGATCGAGAGCCAGGGTGTGGTTCGGGTTACCGATGCCGATGGTGAGGTCGTATTCGAACACCGCGTGGAGGACGGTGACGTCTGGCGTATGTGCCAGGTGAAGGACGCTCCCATCCGCGATTGGGTGAAGCTGGCTGTTACCCGGGCCCGAGCGACCGGATGGCCCGCGGTCTTCTGGCTCGACGAAGACCGCGCCCACGACGCACAGCTGATCACCAAGGTGCATCGATACCTCGCCGACCATGACACCGATGGCCTCGACATATCGATTCAGTCGGTCCGCGACGCAACTCGCCACGCGCTCACCCGCATGAAAGCCGGAGAGAACACGATCTCGGTCACCGGCAACGTGTTGCGTGACTACCTCACCGATCTCTTCCCGATTCTCGAGCTCGGAACCAGCGCGAAAATGCTTTCGATTGTCCCGCTCATGAACGGTGGTGGACTGTTCGAGACGGGCGCCGGCGGGTCAGCCCCGAAACACGTGCAACAGTTCAACGCCGAGAACCATCTGCGCTGGGATTCACTTGGTGAGTTTCTTGCACTCGTTGTTTCCCTCGAACACTTGGCGGTCCATGCCAACAATCCGCGGGCACAGGTGCTGGCGGACGCGCTGGAACAGGCCACCGAGCGGGTTCTGCAGACCGGCAAGTCGCCGAGTCGAAAGGTGAACGAGCTCGACAACCGCGGCTCCCACTTCTACATCGCGCTGTACTGGGCGCAGGCGCTGGCTGATCAGGACGCCGACCCTGAACTCGCGGCGACCTTTGGGCCCCTGGCCACATCGTTGTCAGAGAACGAGGACATGATCGTGGCGGAGCTCAACGAGGTCCAAGGCTCCCCGATGGACATCGGCGGGTATTACGAGCCCGATGAGGACAAGGCGTCGGCAGCCATGCGGCCCAGCCAGACGTTCAATCGCCTGCTGGCAGAGCTGGATTAACTCCCGACTCCTCGTCGGGCAACCCAACATCGGGCCCGTGTTCGCGGCGGCGACGCCAGCCATACCATTCCCGTCCGGCCATTGAGCCGAACGCGAACGCAAATGGCGTGGATACCAGTGCGCCGAACAGAAACCATGTGGTGCGTGTTGGGACCAGCGGCAGGCCACCCTCCTGTCCAAGGTGCCCTTCGAGAAACTCGTTTGGTCGGCCGGAACGCACGATTGGAAAGGTCCAACCTCCGCGAATCAGGCGGTATCCGAGATAGGCGACCACGAACACGGAGACGATCTCGAGGATTTCCTCGATGTCCGGTATCAAACGTCGGGAGAATGGGCCGAGCCGGTCGTGTTGATGCAGCCAACGGGCTCGCAGGAACGCGGCTGCCACGACCCACGGTGCCCAGAGGGTTACACCGGTCCAGATCCAGCTTGCGCCGCTTCCGACAGCACATTCGCCGGTTTGGCAGCGTATGAGTTCGTCACCTCCGCGCTGATGGACGATCGCGGTCAGAAGCAGCGACGTCGCGAGTGTCAGACCCGCCACGGCGGCGCGTTGTTGCGTTGTCATCGGCGCCGGATCGCTCACGCCGCGATCGTAGGACACGCTGGGTGTGTCACCAAAGAATGACCATCCGGCGGGTCGTTCAGGGACCATGGCTTTGCGGTGGCCAACGAGTACGGTGCGGCCTATGACTGCACAGTTGCTCGCCGGTGGCCCCGTTGCCGAGGCCATTCTCGCCGATGTACAAGTTCGGGTTGCCGCCCTCAACGCCAAGGGTGTGAACGTCGGTCTGGGCACGATTCTGGTGGGCGACGATGGGCCCAGTGCGTCCTATGTGAAGAAAAAGCATGAGACCTGTGCGCAGGTTGGCATGGTGTCGCACAACCACAACATTCCCGCGGAAGGCGGTCAACAGGCCCTGGTGGATGCGCTCGATGACTTCAACCGGAACCCGGAGGTTCACGGCTATATCCTCCAACTGCCATTGCCAGACGGCTTCGATTCAGCAGCCGCGTTGGCAATGATCGACCCGGCCAAGGACGCCGATGGTCTCCATCCGGAGAATCTGGGGAAGTTGGTCCTCATGGAGGATGGCGCCCTGCCGTGTACACCCGCCGGCATTGTCGAGATGCTCAAGTTCTACGAGATCGACGTCAAAGGCAAGAACGTGGTGGTTGTTGGCCGCGGGACAACCCTGGGGCGTCCAATGGCGTTGCTCCTGACCACAAAGAATGAGGGCGCCAACGCTGCGGTCACCGTGGTACACACGGGCGTTCCGAACATCGCCGACTACACCCGTGAAGCCGACATCGTGATTGCCGCAGTCGGCCGACCTGGCACGATCACCAAGGACATGGTGAAGCCAGGGGCAGTTGTCGTCAGTGGTGGCATCAGCTGGGAGGGCAAGAAGTTGTTGCCCGACGTCAACGAGGATGTCGGCGAGGTCGCATCGTGGATCACCCCCCGGCTCGGTGGCGTCGGTCCGCTCACGGTCGCCATGTTGTTGGCCAATACGGTGGCTGCCGCCGAGCGGGCAAACCCCTGATTGCCGATCCGATCTTTCGTCGGGGAGTGCGGCTGATCGGTCGCAGTATCCGAGCGCATCCGATTCCCCATGCGGTCGCCATGGCGGGAGCCGTGTTGTTCTCGGTATCGGTTGTCGCGCTGAGCCGAGCGATCGCGTGGGTCACGGACAACCTCATCATCCCCGGCCTCGACGGGGATGGCGTTTCGGACCGCACGCTGGTCACCGGCTTTGTACTGGTGCTGAGCGTTGCCCTTCTTCGGGGTATCGGTGCCGTTGTGCGGCGGTACTACCTGTCGATGGCGGGCTACAAGACCGAGGGAACCTGGCGAGGGCAGCTGTTCGAGCAGTATCTCGGCCAGCCAATGGCCTTTCATCGCTCGAGACCCACCGGACAGCTGCTGGCTCACGTCGACAACGACCTGACCGTCGCCGGTGTGGTTATTCGGCCGCTTGCGTTCGCGGTGGCCACGGTCGTACTTGCGGTCCTGGCCATCATCAGCTTGACGCTCCTGCATCCGCTGTTTGGCATCGTCGGATTCGTTCTGCTCCCCATCCTTGCGGGGCTAAACCGGGTCTACTCGAGGCTGGTGTCCAAACCCGCGGCTGAAGTACAACATGCGGTCGGCGAGGTGACGAGTGTTGCCCACGAGAGCTTCGATGGGATCATGATCGTGAAGACACTCGGTCGAAGCGACGAAGAGATTGCCCGTATGACCAGTGCGGCGGAGGACTTGCGGACGAAACGTCTCAAGGTCGGTCGTCTGCGAGCGGTCTTTGAGCCGTTGCTGGAGCTGCTGCCAAACATCGGGGTCGTGGTCCTGCTCCTGTTGGGTGCCTGGCTCGTTGATCGCGGCCAGGTGTCCGTTGGCGACGTCATCGGCGCGATGACCCTCTTCACAGTGATCGGCCTGCCGATCCGTGTTCTCGGGTTCTTCCTCCAATCGATACCGCCGTCGGTGGTCGCACTCGATCGGGTCGATTCGGTGCTCGACCTCGAGATCCCCGATCGCTTCGGGGGATCTGTGTCCGACCTTCCACCGGGGCCGCTTGGATTGACGTTCGATGGTGTCTCGTTTGCGTTCGGCGAGCATGACGTGTTGGATCAGCTTTCGCTCGACGTGGCTCCGGGGGAATCGGTAGCCCTGGTTGGTGCGACCGGCTGTGGCAAGACCACCCTGCTCGAACTCGCGACCGGACTGCTGTCACCGACGGCCGGTTCCATTTCGCTCGGTGGTGTTCCCTATGGCGACTTGAGCCCCGCGACCCGAGCGGGCAGGTTGGGAATGGTCTTCCAGGAGACGTTCCTGTTCGCAGACTCAATTCGCGAGAACATCACGCTTGGGGAGGCGAGCGCACTCGCGGATGTCGAGGCGGCGGCACGGCGCGCACAGGCCGACGAATTCATTCGAGCCACACCCGATGGTTATGAGACGGTCGTCGGTGAGCGTGGCATCACTCTCTCCGGCGGCCAACGCCAGCGGGTTGCTTTGGCTCGCGCCTTGTTTCGACAACCCTCCGTCCTGTTGCTCGACGATGCGACCGCAGCGGTGGATCCAACGATCGAGGCTGCGATCCTCGCCGGGCTTGCTCGTGGAGATCAGTCCACGTTGCTGATTGTGGCGCACCGGCTTTCGACGATCATGTTGGCCGACCGCGTGGCCTTCATGCGTGGGGGTTCGGTCGTCGCGGATGGCTCACATGCCGAGCTGCTGGCGCTCGAGGACTACCGAACCCTCGTCCAGGCCTACGCAGAACAGGAACTGCCGGCATGAGAAGGGGTGGCCTCGAACTCCTGGACGAAGAACAGCCACCGGCGATGCGCATACTGCGGCGGGGGTTCGCGAGTGCGCCTGAACTGCAGCGAGGTCTGGCGACCACCATCGGTTTCGCGCTTCTCAGCGCACTTGCTCGGCTGGTGCTCCCGATTCTTGTTCAGCAAACACTCGACCGCGGCTTCGTCGATGGATCGATTCGCGTCGGGTTCATTGCTTCGGCC